>DATHPV010000446.1:0-13071 GCA_035483495.1 Puia sp. | reverse complement strand
GAGTATGGGAGTATGGGAGTATGGGAGTATGGGAGTATGGGAGTGAAATTTATAATTACATTTCATTTTTACACTTCTACAGAATAATTGCTATGCAATTATTTACAATTCCCCTTTCCCACATTATGAAATGATGACTCTTAAGATTGTTCGGGTATTAAGAAACAACAGCAATCATAGAAATCTCAACATTTACATTCTTGGGTAAACCGCGAACGGCGACTGTTTCGCGTGCAGGAAATTCTCCGTTGAAATATTTTCCATACACTTCATTCACTGATGTGAAGAGTGCCATATCTGTAAGAAAAATGGTTGTTTTTACTACATGCTTAAAATCCAAACCCGAGGCATGTAAAACAGCACGGAGATTATGCATCACCTGATGTGTTTCTTCAAATATATCTTTGGCTTCAACTGCACCGCTTTTTGGATTGATAGCAACCTGTCCTGAAATAAATAGCAGATTACCGGCCATCACAGCCTGATTATAAGGGCCGATAGGTTCTGGTGCTTCCGGCGTTACTATGATTCTCTTTTCCATCCCTAAAATTAATTGTTAATTGTCAATGGTTAATTGTTAACTGTAATTATTTAATGAAAGTTCCATTCAATTGTTATTTACTCTCTACCTATACTGAGCATTAAAAATTAACAATTAACAATTATCGAAACGTATCTTTAGATTATGGAGAAGACAGTATGCATTTGCGGTGCGGGCACGATGGGTCGGGGCATCGCAATAACTATTGCAGCCTGCGGATTGAAGACCATTTTATTTGATTTGAATGATCAGGTGATTTCCGGCGCAACCTCTCTTATTGAAAAGGAACTGGATCAGGAAGTCGAAAAAAAAAGGATTCTGCCTGATGAGAAGGAAAAAATAATGCGGCGTATTTCATTTACGTCGTCGGTTCAGGATTGTCAGGCGCAGCTCATCATCGAAGCGATTTTAGAAGAACCGGGAGCGAAGTCAGCTCTTTTTAAAAACTTAAATCCTATTAACACTCCCCAAACCATCTTTGCCACGAATACTTCTTCTCTTTCGGTAGCGGGCATCGCCGAACAAACGGGTTTCAGGGAAAGAATTATAGGGCTTCATTTTTTTAACCCGGCACACCGGATGAAGCTGATCGAAATTGTCAGAACAAAATATAATTCTGAAGTCCTTGTAAACCGCATGATTGAATTTGCAAAACAAATTGAAAAAACTCCTGTAGTCTGTCAGGATTCCCCCGGGTTCATTGTAAACCATATTGCGCGGCCCTTCTATCTGGAATCTCTGCGATTAGCGGAGAACGATATAGCTGATATTCCGACGATTGATAAACTGATGGAATCCGCCGGTTTTAAAATGGGGCCTTTTCATTTAATGGATCTGATCGGTAATGATATCAATTATTCAGTGAGCTGTTCACTCTATGATTCTTTGGGCCGGCCTGACCGGCTTAAACCTTCAGCGTTGCAGGAATCGCAGTTGAAAAAAGGAAAACTTGGAAGAAAAACAGGAAACGGGTTTTTTCAATATATCAAATCAAATTCCTAATGATTTTTGTCACCGGCGGAACTGGTTTTCTGGGATCTTATATTCTTCAGGAGCTGGTATTACAAGGAAAACCTGTTCGTGCTTTACGCAGGAAACTGTCCTTTCCCTTTTATCTTCATCCGGGTCTTTTGGATAAAATTTCATGGGTGGATGGAGACATATTAGATGTAAACGGTCTTGTCGAAAACCTTCAGGGATGCAATCAGATCATACATGCGGCGGGATTTGTTTCATTTTATCCCCCGGACAAAAAGAAATTATTCAAGATAAATATTGAAGGCACTGCCAATCTGGTAAATGCTGCCATCGAAACAGGTATCACAGATTTTGTACATGTGAGTTCGGTAAGTGCGCTGGGGAGGAACGACAATACGGGTTTGGTTGATGAGGAAATAAAATGGACGGGAATTGACGGTCAGTCGTATTACGGCATCAGTAAATATTTTGGAGAGATGGAAGTTTGGCGTGGTATGGGAGAAGGTCTTTCTCCACTCATCGTAAATCCTGCGACCTTGATCGGATATGGCGACTGGAATGAATCAAGTTGCGGATTATTCAAAACTGCTTATCAGGAATTTCCATGGTATATGAGCGGTACAAATGGATTTGCTGATGTGGAAGATACAGCCCGGGCCATTATCAGCCTGATGAACAGCGATATCCGAAACGAACGATTTATCATCAGTGCTGAAAACAGAAGTTATCGCGAAATTTTCAATTGGATGGCAGATGGATTCGGTAAAAAACATCCATCCCGAAAAGCCGGTTCTTTTTTAGCAGGAATGGCCTGGAGGAAAGAAAAAATGAAATCCTTCATTACAAAAAAAAGACCGCTTATTACGAAAGAGTCAGTAGAAATTGCAAATCGTTTAAGTAAATACAACAATAAGAAGCTCCTAACTGCACTCCCGTCTTTCCATTTCCGTTCCCTGGAAGATTCCATCTTTGAAGCATGTTTAAAATATGCTAAAAACCCGCAACCGTTTTAACGCTTAACGCGTAACGCGTAAGGCTTAAGGCGTAAGGCTTAAGGCGTAAGGCGTAAGGCGTAAAGCATAAAGCGTAAGGCGTAAGGCTGAACGCGGAACGCTTAATTTTATGATTTTGTAAGTGCCGGCTCATACTTCAAATTGTACAAAATCGTTATTATTAAACTCTGGTATATTGTAGATATGAATCTATGAAACATCAAAGAGTTCAGCGTTCAGCGTTCAGCGTTAAGCCTTACGCGTTAAGCCTTACGCCTTATGCCTTACGCCTTACGCCTTAAGCCTAAAAATATGAAATTCATTTACCTTTCATTTCTTCTAATCCTGGTTTCATCGACTGCCAATAGTCAGGATAAATCATTTTACATACATGGAAAAGTATTGGATGAAAAAACCGGATCTGTTCTTGTCAACGCTTCTGTATTTTGTCAGAATACAACCACCGGCACCATTTCGAATAGCGAAGGACTTTTTGCCTTGCGTTTAGCAAATGGTGGTTATGATCTTGTAATTTCCTATACAGGTTATGAAACGCAGGTATTGAGAGTTAGTAATTCAACCAGGGACACACTGTTGGTTCAGATGAAAGAGGAGGCTAAAAATCTCGGTGAGGTTGCGGTAACGGGATCCGCCCTTGTTGCTGACGGCTGGAATAAATATGGTCAGTTTTTTCTGGATAATTTTATTGGCACTACTTCGAACGCTGCTCAATGTACAATCGAAAATAAAGATTCTATCAGCTTTTATTTTTATAAGAAACGTAACAAACTCAAAGTAAAAGCAAAGTCTGAAATTCTGATCACCAATCTGGCACTCGGATATAAGATCCATTATCAATTGGATTCTTTTGTAAATGATTACAACACGCATATCAGCAGTTATACAGGATATCCGCTTTTTGAAAACCTGACCGGCACATCCCAGCAACAGGAAACATGGTCAAAGAACAGGTACAGAACTTATATCGGATCCCGGTTACATTTCATGAGAAGCTGGTACGACAGTACACTTAAAGACGAAGGTTTCCAGGTTGAAACATTAAATGGTCCTGAAACTGACAAAGGAACTATTTTGGATAACCCCTATAATGCTGCCATCTATTCATTGGACAGTGGAACCGTGGATATAAATATTAATGGCCGGATTCGTGTCAGCTATACCGGTCAGGTACCAGACAAAAATTATCTGATACAAAATCATTTTCCGTTGAATGCCAAAGTGCAGGTGTCAGCTTTAGAAATTCCTTCCGGATTTTCGATAGAAGAAAATGGATATTTCTATGAACAATCTGAAATAACTAATCTTGGTTATTGGGCATGGAAAAAAGTGGCTGAGTTGGTGCCCTATGATTATAATCCTGAATAACGCGGAACGCGTAATGCTTAACGCGGAACGCTTTCTATAATTAGCAAATGTTCATTTTTATATTTTCGCGCAGTTCACTTTCAAATTAGAAGCATTAAGCGTTACGCGTTCTGCGTTAAGCGTTAAGCGTTCTCCGTTAAGCGTTACGCGTTCTGCGTTAAGCGTTAAGCGTTATAAGCCCGAATTCTCACTTCGGTCTTTAACTTTCTGCCAAAGCTCAGGGATACGTTTGATCCAAACCAGTTCACGTTTTTTTACAGAAGCATCTTCGGCCGGAGTTCCAAAAAATACTTTGCCGGGTTCAATAGTTCCTCCAACACCGCTTTGAGCCAGTACAGTAACATTGTCTCCTATACTAAGCGTTTTACTCACGCCTACCTGTCCCCAGAGAGTAACACCATTACCTATTACAACTGCTCCGGCTATTCCCACCTGAGCCGCGATCAGGCAGTTATTCCCCAACACCGTATCATGTCCTATATGAATCATATTATCAAGGCGGGATCCCCGTCCGATGACGGTATCACCACTTACACCTCTATCGATCGTACAACCCGCGCCAATTTCAACATCATCTTCGATTACCACTCTTCCGCAGCTCAGCATTCTTTTATACCATGATTCACGATTTTTATTCGTGTTATAGTAAAACGCGTCTGAACCAATTACCGTACCTGCATGAATTACCACGTCGTTGCCAATGATACAATGATCCATAATAGTTACGTTTGGATAAATCATACACCGCTCTCCTATTTGTACGTGGTTGCCAATGAATACTCCCGGATATAAGTAAGATGTTTTACCAATTTGCGCATTGGGACTCAGGCTTTGTTCTGCTCCTTCAAAAGGACGAAAATGCCGAACCAGTTTTTGATACGCTTCAAATGGCTGTTCAACTATCAGCAAGGCTTTTTGCGGCGGGAATTCCACTAACTGATTGATGATGATAAAAGAAGCTGCTGATTGTAAACATTTTTGATAATACTTTGGATGATCTACAAAAACCAGATCACCCGTTTCTACTTTATGTATTTCATTAATGCCGGTTGCCGAAGCTCCGGTATTTCCAACAAGCTTTGCATCCAGGAATTCTGACAGCCATGATAACGATACGGGCGATGGAAACTTCATTGGGGAAATTTTGCTCAAACCTACATTAAAGTGCTTTTCCACACTATAAAAAAAATTGTGCATAAAAAATATTGGAAAATTTTTCGGGATAGGCAAAATTATTTCTAATATTGTGTAGGGATATTTATATCCCTGTACTTACTAACCCATCCAAATAGTAAAAGTCTCGCCGCCAGCGGGGCTTTTTATTTTCCAGAATTTTTTTCAAACCCTTTATTCATCAGTGTTTCATTGAAATCATTTGGATAAATATTTCATCATATACAAACCATTTCAGGTGCTTTCGCAGTTTACTCCGGAAAACGGCAAGGCCTGTCTAAAGGATTTTTTTGATGTTCCAACAGATGTTTATCCCGTCGGACGTCTGGATTATGACAGTGAGGGTTTGCTTTTGTTAACAAATGACAAATCCCTCAATCACCGCTTACTTCATCCAAGTTTTGCTCATGAACGGGAATACAGAGTACAGGTAGAGGGTCTGATTACAAATGAAGCTTTGCAATTACTTGCTTCCGGAATTACTATTAACGTTGATGGAAAACCCTTTCGCACAACTGCAGCAAAAGCAACCCGCCTGCCGGATCATATTATTATACCTGAAAGAAATCCACCCATCCGTTTTCGTCAACATATCCCTACAAGCTGGATCAAATTAGTAATAACAGAAGGAAAGAATCGCCAGGTGCGTAAGATGACAGCAGCGACGGGATACCCCACATTACGTCTTATCAGATATCGTCTCGCAAGTTTAACACTCGACTCTTTGCTGCCAGGAGATATGATCGACATGAATCGAAATGACATATACGGTAAGCTCGGGCTCCTAACGCACATTTAACATGAATCGAAATGTCATATACAGTAAGCTCGGGCTCCTAACGCACATTTAATTTATTACCTTTCAGGCATAAAAAAGCAAGTATGGTTAAATCGATGACGGGTTTTGGAAGGGCAGAACAAACGGTTAGTGACAAAACCTTTCTGGTAGATGTGAAATCGCTTAATGGAAAACAATTTGAATTGCAGTTAAAATTACCGGGGTTTCTTAAGCCATATGAATTTGATATTCGAAAACTTCTCTCTGAAAAGCTTGGTCGCGGATCGCTGGACTGTACCATCAGCCTTAAGCAAACGGGTAATGCAAAGCCAGTTAGTATAAATACGGATCTTGCCAAAGCTTATTATGAAACACTGGCTGATCTTTCCCGTCAGCTCAATCAGGATCCCTCCAATATACTCAGTACGTTATTGAAATTACCAGAAGTGATTACCCCCACAGGTGACACGCTGACCAAAGATGAATGGCAGCAATTCAGTAAAGTAATAGAAATGGCGATTGAGGACCTGAATCAACACAGACTCAATGAAGGTCGCGTATTAGAAGAGGATCTGATTCTCCGGATAAATAATATCAGTATTCAACAGGAAGAAATTCTGAAACTGCAGCCCCTGCGTCAGCAGAAAATTCGTGAAGGCCTTGAAAAATTATTACACGATCATGTAGGAAAGGAAAATTATGATTCCAACCGCCTGGAACAGGAAATGATATATTATCTGGAAAAAATAGATATCAGTGAAGAGATGGTCCGTTTAAAAAATCATTGTTCGTATTTCAAAGAAGTACTCGCAGAACCCGAGGATAGTAAGGGTAAAAAACTCTCCTTTATATTACAGGAAGTTGGCAGAGAAGTTAACACAACAGGGTCCAAAGCTTATGATGTCAAGATCCAGAAATGCGTGGTACTTATGAAGGATGAACTGGAAAAAGCGAAAGAGCAAATACTTAATGTTTTATAGGCGTAAGGCGTAAGGCGTAAAGCGTAAGGCTTAAGGCTTAAGGCGTAAAGCCTAGTTCCTAAAACCAACTTCCTTTTCATGTTTAAGAACTTTTTACAGTTCATCTCATTACTCTTTAAATTTATGAAAAATCAGGGCGTGGGAAAACAATTACTGTTTCTGGCATTTTTCATTTCAATATCGTCCTGCAATTGGACTACCGGTGTTTTTGAAAAAAACCTTGAGTTCAACGATCATGAATGGTCATCTTCTGTTAAGCCAGACATTTCATTTGACGTCACCGACACGGTTTCATTATATAATATCTATCTCGTGCTTCGTCACACCGATGCTTATCATTTTAACAATATGTATGTTCGTGCAACCGTGAAAGAACCTGGAAATACGCAGGTCAGAACGGGCGACTACGACCTGCAACTCGCTACCAACGGGAAAGGCTGGATCGGTACGGCCATGGATGATATTTATGATGCGCGAATCCTTATTCAGCAAAAAACAAGATTCAGGAAACCCGGTATTTATCATATTAAACTCGAACAACTCATGCGGGAAGATCCGCTGAAGAATGTGTTGAGTGCCGGACTCAGGGTTGAAAAAACGCAGTAATATTGGGTTATGGGTTATGAGTTATGAATTATGAGTATGAATTAAACAATACATAATCCATAACTCATAATCCAAAACTCCTGACCTTGCTTACAATGAGTATAACTCGATATAAATTTAACTGGACCAACCGTGCAATTGTTATCTGCTGGCTCCTGCTGATCTATGTTCTGGCCGCCCTGATCTGGTGGTATATAGCTCTTAATTTACAGAACGACCAGATGGCGGCGAACAGACTGGAACTTCTAACACATGACGATCCCTCTTTTCCTGCCAAAATTGAAAAGATTAAAACCGACCACCGGAGGCTTGCAACTGCTTATAAAAGTGAAGGACTGACTTTTATATTGGTTATTCTGGCTGGTGCCATCTTTCTACGAAATGCTATCATCCGCCAGTTCAGAATACAAAGACAGCAGCAAAATTTTATGATGGCTATTACCCACGAATTGAAAACACCCATTTCAATAGCCCGCCTGAATATAGAGACCCTCCAAAAACATCAGCTGGATGAATCAAAAAAAGAAAAGATTCTGAAGTCCTCCCTGCATGAAATTAATCGCCTGAACACGTTAACCGAAAATATACTGGTGTCGGCACAACTGGAAGCCGGATCCTATCTGATAAATAAAGAAGACCTCAATTTTTCACGAATTGTTTCAGAGTTATGTTCAGACTATGCCAGTCGGTTTCCTAACAGACCATGGAAACAGGAATTGGATCAGGGTATTTTCTTATCCGGCGACCCATTACTTATCCAGATTCTCGTAAACAATCTGATTGAAAATGCAGTTAAATATTCGGCGCCAACCACTTTAATAACAGTCATATTAAAGAAAGATGATGAACACGGAGTTTTGAAAGTGATGGATGAAGGGGTAGGCATTCCGAAAAAAGAATATAAACGGATTTTTCAGAAATTTTATCGCGTGGGAAATGAAGATACCCGCACAGCCCAGGGAACAGGTCTCGGTTTATATTTATGCCGGAAAATTACACAGGACCACAAAATGCGCCTCGAGGTTTCAGACAATCAACCCAGGGGCAGCATTTTTACGGTCCGATTTAATCTTATTCAGACATGACAGAATCCGTGAATAAATCTATTTTGCTGGTAGAGGACGAAGAGAATCTTCATGATGCTCTCCGGCTGAATCTGGAATTGGAAAACTATCGGGTAACTTCGGCTTATGACGGGAATGAAGCATTAAAAGCCATTACCGGAGAATATTTTGATCTTGTAATTCTTGATGTGATGCTGCCGGGTATTGATGGCATCACGGTTGCAGAGACTGTCAGACTGCAACAAAATCCCGTGCCCATTCTGATACTCAGTGCACGCAACAGTAGTGCGGACCGGGTATTAGGTTTGAAAAAAGGCGCAGACGATTATCTTGACAAACCCTTTAATCTGGAAGAGTTATTATTAAGAGTAAAAAAACTGATAGAAAAAAACGAAAGGCTGCAGGAGCGTAATACTGTAACCGAAAAATATATTTTCGGAACCAACCTGATTGATTTCAAAGCACAGGAGGCTTTTAATAAGAAAAATCAAAGATTCCGGCTGAGTAAAAAGGAAACGATGCTGCTAAAGCTGTTAATTGAAAATAAGAATGAAGTCGTCAAGAGAGAGAAAATTCTTCAATCCGTATGGGGATACAATGTTTATCCAAATACCCGTACGGTCGATAATCTTATACTGAATTTTCGTAAATATTTTGAAGACGACAGCCGAAATCCAAGGCATTTTCATTCTGTAAGGGGGGTTGGGTACAAGTACACGGAATAATACAAGTATGGAAGTATGGGAGTATGGGAGTATGGGAGTATGGGAATGTGAAAGTTAAGTTGAGAGTTACAGATTACAACTGCACTCCCATACTCCCATACTCCCATACTTTCAGACTTGCCTCAGTTTCCCGGTTATTTCTTCGGCAGCAATCAACACACGTTGCATATCCAACTCGCTGAATTCTGGTGTGTAGAGTTTCATTTCACATTCATTCAAAACATTTTTCAATCTGATAATTTCTTCGTCAGTCCATCCCTTTGTACGCAGTCCGCTGGCGATATTGAGTTTATTTAATTCGCTGGGATGTAACATTAATTTATCAGATATGGTCTTCCAGATCGCGCGGTTAACGGATGAATAAAATTTAGTGTAGTCGCCCGATGCCATCAGTTCCCTGGACTCGTTTAAAGGATCTGTTTCCAGCGGTGTCAGCTTTGCTTTTTCAAGCGCAGCGGCCTGTTTGGCTTTTTCAACTTTTATTAGTTTGTTCTTTTTGATTTGTCTGGCTGCAAATAAGGCCGAGGCAATTAGCAGGAGAAATGCTACTGATAGCAGAATATATATCTTCCAATCCGTCGTGATCTCTTTAACCGGATGCGGAACAGAAGAAACGGTTTTCTTTTTATTAGAATTGTTAACCTGAATATTCAGCGGGTCCGTTTCTATCGTTTTATAAACCTTGGCAGCCGGATCAAAATAACTGAGTCTAATGGGAGGAAGCGTATATTTTCCAGCTTTGGATGCAATAAAACTGTATGTATATGTTTTTGTGCCGCTCAGGGGTGCTGTAGTTTTATCAATATTTTCCTTACTGCTCACATCATAAGATTCCATATTGGAAGGCCAGTTGACTGTAGGAGCATTAGTAACCGGAAGATTGCCGGAGCCTTTTACGACAACCGTTAGATTGGCAGCGTCACCGGTATCAACTTCTTTTGCGTCGAATGAGGAACGAATCGTGTATTTCCCCACAGCCCCATTGAAGTCCGCCGGTTTGTCCGCATCAGGTAATGGCTTTACATGAATGACGAGAGGTTTGCTTTCTAATGAAATGTGTTGAGTAAATGATGTGCCTCTGACCGGAGATTGAAAAAGCTGATCAAGCAGTGCATCCATTCCCTCTTTGCTTTTTTTCTCTGTTCCCGGATCGGCTTTAACAAGATAAATGTTGTTATCAAGTTCTACAGGATCCAGCGTGATATCGCCAGGTTGTAGCGGAATTAACTGGGTTTTTCTGATGATATGAACTGAAAAATTTTTTCCATTAATTTTTTCAACTGACACCCGGTCTTCCCCCGGATCGATCATATCATAAACGCTGAATCCATTCAGCGAAGGATGGCGGGTTACCCTTGAATCCGAACGCAGGCGGGCATATAATTTATAAGTTGCAACGATGGGTTCACCTACGTAACATTCCGTTTTACTTACTTCCACTTTGATGAAGAAATTCTTGCGGATTTTTTCGTCCACACTCTCCCCCGGCTTCACCAGTTCCTCCATATCTACCTGAGGTTGGGCTGAAGGCCAGGAAGGATCAGGCAGAGGACCAAATCCTGGCGGAGCTGAATTATTTTGAGACCCCTGATTGTGCACAATTATCTGAAGGGAATTGGAATGCATTAATTGTCCGTCGATATTCGCGCTCGCAGGTTTTATGGTAAGGGTTCCCGTTCTTTTAGGCTTTAACAGGAAAATAATTCCCTTGTACTGCGACATATTACCGTTGGTAATACTCATCCCCGTGGATTGATTTGGTCCCTCTACTATTGTAAAGTCCGGAAAATCAGGAGTCTGAACATCATCAATCTGTTTTGCATTTTCAATAATAAACTGGATCTGGACATAATCCGATTTGCCCATCTCTTTTAGACTCGCCTGGGCAGTAAAATGTAATTGTGCCATCGCCGGACTCAATAACAGGCAAAGACAGCAGGAAATAAAAATTCTGAAATGTAAAACTGCTCCGATGGTTTTTAATTTAAAAAAATTAGTATTCAATGAGGTTGCAAATATAAAAACAGAGTAAGCTCAAAGCGCTTATATTAATTGTTAATTGTTCATGGTTAATTGTCAATTGGTTTCCTGGATATCAGGCATTTATTTCCTGTTATTACTTTCAATTATTTCCCATTATTACCATTAAATAACGGTTGACAATTAACAATTGACAATTAATAATTATCAGAGGTCCCCCGCTAGTGGTCTGATCACCAGATCCTCTACAACAGCCTGTGGCGAAAGCTTAGAGATTTGGACGATCGTGCTTGCAATATCAGATGGTTTCATGATTCTATCGGGTCTGACGCCACTGTCGGCCCATGAGTCTGTATAAACTGCTCCGGGATAAATACAAGTGACTTTAACCGAATAGGGCTTCAGTTCTTCGCGAAGGTTTTTTGAGAACCCCGTAAGGGCAAATTTGCTTATGCTGTATGATCCGCCATTGGAATATGCCTGTAATCCCGCAACGGAACTTATATTAAAAATATGACCCGATTTTCTCTTCATCATGGAGGGCAGCAAAATGCGGGTAAGGTGGTAAGCACTCAGCAAATTCACATTCAGCATATTTTCCAATTGACCTTCGGGTTCGTCGAAAACATTACCGGGTTGAAATGCTCCCGCATTATTAATCAACACGTCGGGTTGAATACCCAGTTCAAGCACCCATTTACCGAAATCGACAGCTCCTGTTTTAGTACCCAGATTAAAGGGTTTTGCTTTTATAATCTGATCAGGAAAACGGCTCATTAAAGATTCCAATGCACTGTAGAGTCGCACTTCACTAAAAGAAGTTAGATAAAGATCATGCCCTTCTGCGGCAAAAGCTTCGGCCATGCTAAATCCAAGACCTCTCGACGCTCCTGTGATTACAATTTTCATAAATGCGAATTTAATGCTTAAGGCGTAAAGCTGAAGGCGTAAAGCTCAAGGCGCAAGGCGTAAGGCGCAAGGCATAAGGCATAACGAGTAGGGCGTTAAGTTTACTGCGCGGTCAACCATTCAACTTTAAGTTTTATGCCTAAATCTTTAGGCCTTGCGCTTTTTGCCTTGCGCTTTACGCCTTACGCCTTGCGCCTTGAGCTTTACGCCTTAAGCTTTAAATTGCATCATGCCCTATAAGCATCTCTTTTTTGATTTGGATCATACACTCTGGGATTTTGATACCAACAGCCGTGAAGCGCTTCAGGATATCTATCATTCACTTTCTCTTGCTGATGCAGGAGTAAACGACTTCGATAAATTTCACAAACTTTACCTGGGACATAATGAGCGACTATGGGACAGGTACAGGAAGGGACAAATGAAAGTAGATGAATTAAGATGGAAAAGAATGTCGGTAACACTTCTGGAGTTTAAGAATGGTGATGAGGAGCTTGCTAAAAAAATGGGTGTAGAATTTCTAAACATACTGCCTAGCAAAAAAGCGCTTTTCCCAAATACCGTAGAAGTCTTGAAATATTTAAGTGATAAAAAATATAAACTGCACCTGATCACAAATGGTTTTGAGAGAACACAACATGATAAACTTAAAACATCGGGCATAGAATCTTTTTTTCAGGAAGTTATAACATCAGAGGGGTCGAATAGTCTGAAGCCCCATCGTGAAATTTTTGAATATGCCCTCGCAAAAACCGGAGCAGAAAAAAAAGAAAGTATAATGATAGGCGACGCGCCTGACGTGGATATACTCGGTGCCCGTGAAGCCGGGATAGATCAGGTTTATGTAAATCACACGGATAACAAAGAGGTCGTCGATGCGACTTATACCGTTTACTCACTCAAAGAATTAATGAAAATCTTCTAGAAGTCATAGGTTATGGGTTATGGGTTATGGGTTA
>DATHPV010000445.1:0-4750 GCA_035483495.1 Puia sp. | reverse complement strand
TGATGTTCACTATATATGAAAATGACGAGAAGATTTTTCAGGCACTTCAGGCAGGTGCTTCCGGATACCTGCTTAAAAATACCGAACCTTCGCAGATTCTTGACGCGATAAAAGAGTTGCATCACGGAGGATCTCCGATGAGTCCGAATATTGCCCGCAAACTGGTGAATATATTCAGGGAGAAAAACGAATCCACTGTAAGTTCTGCTTTGTTGGGAAAAAGAGAGAATGATGTACTTGAACTTTTGTCTCAGGGATTATTATACAAGGAAATAGCAGACCGTCTTTCACTGGCTGTGGGAACTGTCAGGCAGCATATACATAATATATATGAAAAGCTGCATGTGCATAACCGCACGGAGGCCCTCAATAAAGTGTCTAAAAAATAAGTCCCTTCCCAAAGGTGATTCGCGTAACGCCAACTAAAACAAACAATACCCATCGCATCCGGGGTGAGAGTGCCATAATATTTAAGTTAGAGGAAATATGAAAGAATGATAAATTAATCGGAAATTGGGGGACTGCGGCTGGCCTTCAAATTGCAAACATCTAATCATAAACAATTATTTATATGGACAAGAAATCTGCAAAACACGAAAAATTAACTTCAGAGGATAAAAAATTTCCTCTTCCCATTTATTCTGCTGATGAGGATATTTATGCCAAAGAGAAAGAACTCTCTTTGGATGAAGAAGATGAGGAAGCAAAATTAAATGCCAAACTCTCCGAAGGCCTAGACGTCCCCGGATCAGAACTGGACGACGCGGATGAATCTATCGGAGAAGAAGACGAGGAAAATAATTATTATAGTCTGGGAGGCGATGATCATAATGATCTGGAAGAGGATAAGGAAGAAGATCGTTAAACAGATATAATCACGCCCGGAGGCATACTTATTGCCTGTCTGCGGTATGGTTACGAAAAAGCGGAAGAGATTAGCCATTATTTTAGGTTCGATATTAGTCTTACTCATAGCGATTCGCATCGCTTTGCCCTATATTTTATTGAAACTGGTAAATAAGGAACTTCAAAATATTCCAGGTTATACAGGGCATGTTGATGATATTGATGTCGCACTGATTCGCGGTGCTTACAAAATTAAATCTATTAAACTTGAAAAAACGGGTGGCAAAATACCCGTTCCGTTTTTCTCCGCACCATTGATTGATCTTAGCTTACAATGGGCATCTCTTTTTCATGGTCGGATCGTTGGTCAGATTGAAGTTGATCAACCCATTTTGAATTTTGTAAAAGGGCCAACAGAAGAAACAAGTCAGACCAAGATAGATTCCAGCTGGACAGATGTTGTAAAAAAACTTATGCCCTTAAAACTGAATAAGTTTGAAATTGTAGAAGGCCAGATTCATTACCGGGACTTTCACAGTAAACCGACTTTCGATATCTATACCAAGCAGGTACATATACTCGCAGAAAACCTTAGCAATGCGGAAAAAAATAAAGAGCTTCTGCCATCGACTATTACTGCTTCGGCTGATGTCTATGGCGGCAAAGCTACCGCCAGCATGAAAATGGATGCGTTGGCAAAAACTCCAACTTTCGATGGCAAGGTAAAACTGGAAGGCATGAATCTGGTCAACCTGAATAATTTTATCGATGCTTTCGCAAAGTTTGACATCAAAGCGGGTGAAATAAGTATTTATACAGAAGCAGCTGCGAAAAACGGAAAAATAACAGGATATACCAAACCCATTATTAAAAACCTGAAGGTTCTGAATTGGGAGAAGGATAAGGAAAAACCATTGAAAATCGCTTATGAGGCTGTCGTGGAAGCAGTCGCCTGGATCTTTAAGAATCATAATAAGGAACAACTGGCTACCAAAGTGGAGTTTGAAGGAAATATCAAAAATCCGAATATCGACATCTGGTACCTGATCGGTCAGGTGCTTAAAAATGCCTTTATACAGGCCCTTTATCCATCTCTGGAAAATTCAGTCAACATAAACTCTGTTGATGGTGGAAAAGCAAAAGACTCACCCTTGCAAAAGGAAATATCAAACTCGGGGGGTATCATAAAAAATAAAACTGAACCGAAGAAAACCAAGAAACAACTGCGTCAGGAAAAACGTGCAAAAAAGAAAGCTGAAAAAGAAAAAAAGAAGGCCGAAAAAGAAAAACAGAAAAAAGAAGACAATAAATAATTTCTCAAAAAATAATGAGGAAGATATTGCTCAGGTTTTGCATACCCGTCAACGACTATGAAATATATTATTTTCCTTTTGATTTTTTTTCTGGCGTCTGGCACTTTGAAAGCTCAGGATAGTCTGCATCAAAAGACCCCAAAGCAAAAAATTTCTGCCGATACCATCAGAACGGGACATCGTACACGTAAGGGAGTTGGTAATATGGCCGCCCCTGACCGGAAGCGAATTGAATATTTTCATGATACAATCAGACGAGAGCGAAGAAAATTTGATTCGACGCTTTTTAAAAAGGAAAACACGGTTTCAACGAGTGATTATGCTGAAGACCTTGGCAGGGTTTATCAACTATTAAATAAAATCCCTGGCGTCACTGGTTCCTTTGTAAAACTTCAGTCAATCCAGGAGTTTATGGATCAGGGCGATTCCACTCTGGATTTACTCAAAGATCGTATGTATCAAAGTGACCGGACGTTTAATGTCCGCAATCTGCAGATGTTTAATACCCTTCTGGATGAGTTGGATAAAAACACCGCACATTATACCCGATATCTGCGGGAGTACGATACAGCCATGGCCGGCATTAAAAAAGAAATTGCCACTTTACAGAAAGATACTCTGATGCTTCAGATATTCAGGGACTCTTCTTTGAAGAATATTTTCGCATCGCAATTGCAGCAGCTGAAAAGCAAATGGAGACAGGTTGATAGTCTCGTTGCCGAAAACAGCCGGGAGATAAATACACTAAAGTCCCAGGCATCCGCACATGTGATTACAATCGGAGAATTAATTTATAAGGTTGATCTGGAATTAAAAACTGGTGCATCAGCCGCATTCGATAAAGAGCGGCATTTTTTATGGGAATCCGATTCAAGGGCGGATGACGATTCTAAAAATGATTTTAATGAGTCCTTTAGTAATGAAATGCAGCTTGCCGGGATTTACTTTTCTTTCACTGGGAACAGATGGTTATGGCTTCCTGTTTCCGGAGTTCTTTTCTTTTTTTGGGTTTGGTGGAATTATCGCTACCTGTTACGGAATAATAAGTTGCAGGTCGTTGAATCCTTTCAACTTTCTTTTATAAACCCGCTCCCTTTTACTGCATCGCTGATATTTGTGCTCTCCCTGGCTCCGTTCCTTGATTTACACGCGCCGAGCCTTTACATCGAAACTATTGAGTTCCTGCAAATGATTGTGCTCAGTGTCATTTTGTGGAAACATACGAGCCGTCATTTATTCTATGGCTGGTGTATTTTTATTTTCCTGTTTTTTCTTCTGTTTTTATCGCGCCTGATAGTATTGCCTTTAGACGGTCAGCGCTGGTTTAACTTTTTTATCGGGATTGCCGCTTTTGTTTTTAGTCTGCTGTTTCTTTTGCGATACAGAAAAAGAGTTGAAAAGTGGATATCTGTGGTCATCGGGCTATATATCGTGCTGAATTTTCTGTCCATACTGTCAAATCTGTTTGGAAGAGTCACACTATCTCAAATTTTTGGGTACACTGCTGCATATACTTTTGCACAAACAGTCAGCCTCGCAGTTTTTGTAAAAATTATGGAAGAAGCTTTTCTACTACAGATCCAAACCAGTCGCACCCGTAAAAACTACCCGGAGGCCTTCGACTACATCAAGATTACAAAATCTATCAGGCAATTTTCTATGATCGTGGCCGTGCCTTTATGGCTTATAGTTTTTGCGACCAATATGAACCTGTTTGACACATTGAATGATTTTATTGTAGACTTTTTTACAACCACTCGTCAGATCGGCAATTTTGCTTTTACAATAGGCGGCCTGGTCCTTTTTGTAGGTATCATCTGGCTTGCAAATTTTTTGCAGAAATATATAGCCTATTTTTTCGGCGACATTGGAGATGACTCAGCATTCGACGACAGGGGACAACGTTCAAAACTTATGATCACCCGTTTAATTTTATTGATAACGGGCTTTTTATTGGCGGTAGCCGCTTCTGGATTGCCCGTTGACCGGATCACCGTTATCCTGGGAGCACTGAGTGTGGGCATTGGTCTGGGACTTCAGAGTATCGTAAACAATTTTGTTTCCGGTATTATTTTAATATTTGACCGGCCGCTCAGAATTGGTGATACGGTTGAACTGGGCGACAAAAAAGGTCGGGTTAAGGAAATCGGAATTCGTACCAGTACTCTTCTTACAGAAGAAGGTGCCGAAGTAATCATACCGAACGGAGACGTACTCTCCCGTAATATTATCAATTGGACACTTAGTAGTAACCATATCAGACAATCAATGACTTTTTCAATCGATAAATCTGATCAGGTAAAGAACCTTTCTACTGATACAATCAGGGAAATTGTTTTGAAAAATGAAAATGTTCTTAAGGAAAGGGCTCCGGAAGTAATTCTTACAAACCTGAATTCAAAAAATATGGAGTTGAAGATTTTCTTCTGGACTAAAGATTTTAATAAAAGTGATACAGCACTGGAAAATATAAAAGCAGGTGTATACCAATATCTGGAAAGCAAAAGTATTACCATTCTATAAACCCGCTATAATCGTATATTTATCATATGAGCACTGATACCACTCCTGAACGCGATGAAAAGGACTTT
>DATHPV010000444.1:0-8020 GCA_035483495.1 Puia sp. | reverse complement strand
TTAACAGGGCCAACTCAAACGAGTATGATCATTTATGTACGTAACAACGCACCCGGAGGTGGGGGTAACGACTGGGCACTTGATGACATTAGTGTTGCCAGCTGTGTGCCTAGTATTTCACTTACTCCAAATAAACCCGATACACTTTGCCGGGGTTCCGACGATACAGTT
The DNA here is from genome assembly GCA_035483495.1 of Puia sp. Classification (GTDB taxonomy): domain Bacteria; phylum Bacteroidota; class Bacteroidia; order Chitinophagales; family Chitinophagaceae; genus Puia. The sequence continues at coordinate 7,849 of DATHPV010000444.1, read as the reverse complement.
CGATTTAAGGTCAGCGCCTTTTTTAATAACTACACTCAATGGGTTCTTCAGAAAAGTACCGACAATGGAGCTACCTGGACTTCACCCGGGACAGATACCCTGGGTCAGGCACCAAATGGCACTGCGACTCCTGTTTTTAATCCTGCAACAAATCTCTACGAGTATCTGGTAACACGTTATTATAGGTTGAATAATGTAGATACAACCGTCACTTACAGGCTTATAGTTGCATCCACTGCCGGTAATCTTTTAAACTCAGGATGTAATTTTATAACATCCACACCAAAAATTATTCGTACTGCAAACTGTTTTATCATTCTTCCTACACAGATCTCAGTAAAAGGTGATTTACAGAACGGAAATCTGGCTCGTATTCAATGGACGAGTGTTGACGAAACCGGAACCGTGGTTTATGTTGTGGAAAAAAGTAATGACGGAGGTGCTCATTTTATTTCATTGGCTTCCATCCAGGGAACTGCCAATCCGGGTATGGGGGCCAGTTACGTATACAACGACCCAACGGCTGTAAACGGTGACACATACTACCGCATAGAAATCATGGATCATGAATATCATATTTATAGTCAGATCATTTTATTAAGTAACAATCAAATTGCATTGAACATATCCGGCCTCGTAAATCCATTTAACCATTTGATTTCTTTCAACATGACGGTTCCGGATGACAACAATATTCAAATTCGTTTATTTGACTCTTATGGCAGGAAATTAATCAGCAGGCGTCTGATGACTTATAAAGGAATGAATCACGTAGAATTAGATGTGCCTGTTACATTACAAACTGGTATGTATGTTTTGCAGGTATTCTATCGGGATCAAATGATCACGAAAGAAATTATCAAAAGAATTGATTAATGCACTAAAACAACTATGTGATAGTTTATTATTCTTCCACTTGTTGTTACAAATAACCTGAAAAATAATTCCCGCCGAAGCGGGAATCTTTAAGCAAGTAGCAGTGGTATCTTAAAATCAGAGTTGCCTTTTATTGGCTTATTTAACGGTGGCGAAAATATGATTTTAACGGGATAGATGATGCAAACAATTATATCTTTATTTTCGTGCCTATGTGGGCCGTTTGCAAAAAGGAGTTTCGTCAATTTTTCAGCAGTTTAACCGGCTACATAGCCATCATAGTTTTCTTACTTTTAACGGGTCTTCTGTTGTTTGTGTTTCCTGACACCAGCATTCTGGATTTCGGTTATGCCAGCCGTGAGAAGTTTTTTGACCTTGCGCCCTGGGTGCTTTTACTTTTAATTCCAGCGATAAGTATGCGTTCATTTTCTGAAGAATTCAGGGGAGGAACTTTTGAGATATTACAATCCAGACCTCTTACATACTGGCAGATTGTAAATGGGAAATACCTTGCTTCCATTTTCGTAATTCTGATCGCCCTTTTGCCGACGTGGATTTATTTTTTTTCTGTCCAACAGCTCTCCACCCAATCCGGCATGGACCTGGGTGCCACTATGGCTTCTTATATCGGATTGTTTTTTTTGACTTCGGTCTTTGCTTCCATATCCCTATGTTGCAGCAGTTTTACCAGTAATGCTATCGTGGCGTTTATAACAGCTGCCTTTGCATGTTTTTTGATATATACGGGATTTCATGCTATAAGCAGGATTTCGACATTCCCAGCCGGAACCGACTATTATATCGATATGATAGGCATTGATTTTCATTACCGAAATATGAGTCGCGGTGTAATCACGTTGCGTGATTTAGTATACTTTATCAGTGTGATCTTTTTTTTCCTGGCTATTACCAGGAACAACCTGTTCAAAAGATAAGTGGGTATGAAGAATATGCTGAATTCGAAATTCGGATGGTTTTATTTACTCGTTGGTTTGGTAATTCTGAATTTACTGGCTTCCGACTTGAATCTGCGTTACGACATGACCTCAGAAAAAAGGTATACACTTACCAAGCCTGTAAAAAATATGCTCGGGCGCATTCATGAGCAGGTTAACATTGATATCTTATTGGAGGGAAATCTGAAATCCGGACTTCGAAAACTCAGAAATAGTGCTGAAACACTTCTACAGGAATTCAATGAATATGCCGAAGGCAATATTCATTACAGGCTTATAGATCCTGTGGCAGGATTAGATGATACCAGCAAAGCGATCGTAATGGATTCATTAGCAAAAATGGGTATACAACCAATGACGCAGATTGCTCAGTCGAGAAAAGGAGAAGAACAAAGCCAGCGAATTGTAATTCCGGCGGCTATTGTAAAATATAAGGATCGCGAATTGTCCGTCGATCTTTTAAAAGGTGTGCAGAGAAGCAGAGAGGGTCAGTCTGCAGAACAACTTTATGTAAACGCAGAAAACCTGCTCGAGTATAAATTTGCCAGCGCCATCGACAAACTGATAACCGATACTCTTCCCGCGATCGGATATCTGATTGGAAACGGCGAACCTTTGGATTTTCACGAATATAGTCTGATTCAATACCTGCGGGAAAATTTCCGATTTGGTATTATAAAACTGGATAGCGTTCCCTTCATTTCTACAGGCATCAATGCATTGATCATGGTTAAGCCGACATTAAAATTTACTGATGATGAAAAGCGTAAACTTGACCAGTATGTTATGCATGGCGGAAGTTTGATTTGCATGATCGACAATTTGAATGCTGAAATGGACAGTCTTCATACAACCAGGGAAACCGTTGCATTCGATCGTGGTCTCAATCTCGATGATCTGCTTTTTCATTATGGTGTTCGTATAAATCAGGATCTGGTAGAAGATATGCAGTGTGCGAGTATCAATATGGTAGTGGGCGAGCAGGGAGGAAAACCACAGTTTCAGCTACTTCCCTGGCCCTATTATCCTTTACTTGACGGAAGTCCCTATTCTTTAATTACAAAAAACCTGGATCCGGTTCTTTCAAAATTTGCCAATTCCATCGATACCGTTAAAGCAAGCGATATTGCGAAAACGATTTTGTTACAGAGTTCACCCAACGCAAGAACCGTTTCGACTCCTGCATTAATTTCTCTGGAAACCGTTAAAACCGCGAGCGATCCCAAATCTTTTCAACAATCTCAGGTGCCCGTAGGTGTGATATTGGAGGGTAAGTTTAATTCACTTTATACCAACCGCATCTCATCAGCAATGGAGGATAGCTTTGCTCATATATACAACCAGCCTTTCTTGAAATCCGGCGTAAAAGACGCGCGAATAATAGTATGTGCCGACGGCGATCTCGTGCTCAATGAAATGAATGAAACTGGTCCGCTCCCGTTGGGTTTTAGCAAAGACATTAATTATACTTTTGCCAATGCGGAATTCCTCAGCAATTGTCTGGATTATTGTGTAAATCCCTCAGGTATTTTACAATCCCGTTCAAAAGATTATTCTCTCAGGCTTTTGGATCCTGAAAAGACCGAAGATGATAAAACTTTCTGGCAGCTGATCAACATAGTGTCGCCACTTTTAGTTATTATTTTATGCGGGCTGGTTTTTCAATATGTCAGAAAAAGAAAATATAGTGTGAGCACATCTTAATGACTGCAAAATTTAATGCATTTGAATAACAGGCAGATAACTTATTTCATTTTTGGTTTGGCGTTGTTGCTGGCGCTGATATTCGACCTCGGATTGCTTAGTAAAAAGGGATCGGTCGTGACATTAAAAAAAGCACTGGCTCAAACTTTTTTCTGGGTAATACTTGCGCTTGGCTTTGGAGTAGTGATTTATTTTGAAGAGAGCCATCAGCAGGCACTTGAATATTTGAGTGCTTATCTCATGGAGTGGAGCCTGAGTATTGACAATATTTTTGTATTTATTCTTATTTTTTCCTTTCTAAAAATTAATGAGAGATTTTTCGGAAGGGTATTGCTTATCGGCATTTTGCTGGCTGTATTTTTTAGAATTGTTTTTATAACTGCTGGGATTGAACTCGTGAGCAGGTTTTCCTGGTTGCTTTATATTTTTGGTGCAATTCTTATTTATACGGGTCTTACGATGTTTTTTGCAAAAAAAGAAAATAACAACGATCTTGAAAAAAACAGGGTGTATCGTTTTCTAAAGCGTTTCCTGCCATTAATCCCTGAAGACGGCGACGGAAGAATAACGGTGGTTCGCGATGGAAAAAAATATTATACCACAATATTTGTTGTTATTGTCCTGCTGGCAACAACAGATATTGTGTTTGCCCTCGATTCCATTCCGGCCGTTTTCGGTATAACTCAGGACCGTCAGGTCATATATACTTCAAATATATTTGCTGTGTTGGGCTTGAGATCTTTATTTTTCCTGCTGCGTAGTGCCGTCGATAAATTCCGTTTCCTTCAAAAAGGGATCGCAACAGTGTTGGTCTTCATAGGTTTGAAAATGACAAGCGAACTCATCAAAGTGAAAATTTCAACAGTAGTTTCGCTTGTCACAATTGTAATTTGCATAGGAGGTTCGATTTTGATTTCTTTGATCTGGGAGAAAAAACAAGTCTCCTCTTAATAATACTCAACTGGGATATAAAATAAAGCATATTGCGTCGATCGTAACAGGATCATTTATTCAATTCCATGAAGATAATCTTGTGGAGCAGTTGCTCACTGACAGTCGACGACTGGTTTTTCCGGAAACCACTTTGTTTATTGCCCTATATGGAGCCCGTCGCAATGGTCATGTTTTTATAGCCGACCTCTACCTTCGCGGTGTACGCAATTTTATTGTATATCAAAAAACCGATTTTAAGGATTATCCTGAAGCAAATATCATCCTGGTAGAAGACGGTCTTCGTGCGTTACAACAAATCGCTGTATTTCATCGGCATCAATTTGATCCTGTTGTAGTGGGAATTACCGGCAGTAATGGTAAAACTGTTGTAAAGGAATGGCTCAATCAATTGCTGGAAGATCGGTTTCAAATTGTCAGGAGTCCTCGTAGTTATAATTCTCAAATTGGCGTTCCTTTAAGTATTTGGCAATTGAACGAACATCATCAGCTTGCCCTGTTCGAGGCAGGCATTTCTAAAAAAGGTGAAATGCAGTCCCTGGAGCGCATGATTATGCCTACCATCGGAGTATTCACGAATATTGGCGAGGCACATAACCAGGGATTTGAAAATATCGAATCGAAAATTTTGGAAAAGCTGGAGCTGTTCAATCACAGCGACGTACTTATTTATCCGGCCGATCAGAAAGAATTGGAAAAAGTGATTTCTGCCTGGCATTCGCTTCATTCCTCGACGAATCTTATTTCAGTTGGAGAAAAGGAAGACGCAGTAATTCGTTTGGAAAAAATAAATAAACGAAATGGCAAAACAACTTTATCTATTGTTTATGAAGGCCGGTCTGTAGAATTTGACCTTGGATTCGATAGTAATATGGCCATTCAGAATGCTTTGACTTGTACTGGTGTACTGTTATATCTTAAGGTTCCCATGAGAGAACTTCAGGAGAGGATGAACAGGCTTAATCCGGTAAATATGCGCATGGAGTTAAAGACGGGCATAAACCATTCTTCAGTCATTAATGATAGTTACAGCGCGGATATCAGTTCATTGAAAATGGCACTCGATTTTTTATTTCAGCAAAAGCAACATCCTAAACGAACAATAATTTTATCTGATATCCTGGAATCGGGAATGAAACCGTACAATCTTTATAAAGAAGTTGCAGGTCTTTTAGAAAAATATCCGGTCGACAGACTGATCGGTATAGGAGAGGAAATAACAGCGTCGGCCAATCTTTTCTCAGACACAGGAATTAATCAAAGAGTTTTTTTTATCAATACGGATTCTTTTCTAAATGTTTTGCCCTCTCTTGATTTCAGGGATGAAACTATTTTACTGAAGGGCGCACGGGTATTTGGATTCGAACGGATAGATCAATTTCTGACATTGCAGGTACACGAAACACTTTTGGAAGTGAATCTGGAAGCGATGGCACATAACCTAAAACAATATCAACAAATATTACAGCCCTCGACAAAAATTATGGCGATGGTAAAGGCTTTTTCCTACGGAACCGGAGGATTTGAAATTGCCCGACTGCTGGAATTTTCCAAAGTTGATTACCTGGCTGTAGCTTATGTTGATGAAGGCGTCTCGCTCAGAAAATCGGGTATCCGTTTACCGATAGTAGTCATGAATACCGAGGAAAACGCACTCGCTCAGTTGATCGAATGGCAATTGGAACCGGTCATTTTTTCGTTTCGCGGGTTGGATGCTCTAAACAAGATTATTAAGCAGGAAGCCATCGGCCATTTTCCGGTTCATATCGAGTTGGAAACGGGAATGAACCGACTGGGATTTTCTTCTGCACAGATACCGGAATTGCTGGATCAGTTGAAAGGATCAGACTTGCGGGTTCAATCAGTATTCAGTCATTTGGCTGCAAGTGAAGAAGCTCAGCAGGATGATTTCTCCCGAGAACAATATGAACGTTACGTGTCAATGATCAATCGTATTTCAAAATCGCTGGCATATCCTTTTCTCCGACATATTTCCAATTCGGCAGCGCTGGTACGAAATCCGGAATTTCAACTGGACATGGTGAGAATAGGAATTGGATTATATGGAATAGATCCTGCTAACTCAAAGTTGCTGGATCTGAAAGAAGTAGGTACTTTGAAAACAACCATAGCTCAAATTAAAGAAATCTCAAAGGGTGAAACTGTTGGTTACAATCGTCGTGGTGTAGCCGATCGTTCCATGAAAATTGGTACCATCCGATTGGGCTATGCCGACGGTTATCCGCGTTCGCTGGGCAACGGAATCGGCAAAATATTTTACAAAGGCAGGCTTGTGCCTACTATCGGGAGTATCAGCATGGACATGACTATGATTGATATTTCAGACATTTCAGATGCAAAAGAAGGGGATGAACTTATTATATTCGGAAACGAATTGCCGGTAACAAATCTGGCAACTTGGGCAGGCACTATCCCCTACGATATCCTGGCTGGTATTTCCCAACGGGTAAAACGGATATATTTTGAATAAAGGTTTTCACAATTTGCAAGGGATTCGTGTTTTTAGAACTTATTATCTTTGCGGCTCATTATGAAAGAAAAAAAGATCATATTTATTGTTTTGCTTATTATCGTTGCTGACCAGGCGCTCAAAATCTGGATTAAAACGCATATGCCCCTGAGTCACACCTGGGATGCGTTTTACAGATCTCCGGTTTCGCCATATGACAATGGTATTCATGTTCTGGGAAAAAAATTTCAACTCTTTTTTGTTGAGAATGAGGGGATGGCCTGGGGTTGGAAATTTGGAGGAAATCTCGGCAAAATGGCACTCACACTATTCAGGCTTGCTGCCGTCGTGTTCGGGGTATATTATATACGCACCCTGATCCGTAAGAATTACCATAACGGATATATCATATGTGCGGGGCTTATATTTGCCGGCGCTCTCGGCAACCTGCTAGACAGCATGTTCTACGGACTAATATTCGAAGAAAGCACTTATGATCATGTGGCAAAAATATTTCCTGCTCATGGTTATGCAGGTTTCCTTCACGGGAGAGTTGTTGATATGCTTTATTTCCCGATTATCAAAACACATTACCCGGTCTGGTTCCCGTTTGTTGGCGGTAATGAATTTGAATTTTTTAGTCCCGTATTTAATATAGCCGACGCTTCTATTTCAGTTGGTGTAATTGCGTTATTTCTTTTTCAGAAAAGATTTGTCAAAAAACTTCCGGAAAGTCCAACAATTCAGCCGGATGATAAAGCGGAACGATTAACCGTGAATGCCTAGGACGGAGGCAGATTTAGACTTGTTATACGTGCTTTTACGATCAACAGAACGTGGTTTTTCTATTTCATAAAGTGGCGGATTTTCGTATGTTTATTGATGGTCAGCA
>DATHPV010000443.1:0-5265 GCA_035483495.1 Puia sp. | reverse complement strand
GGCGGTGCTCGCAGTCGGGGTGGCGGTGGTGACGGCGGGGTTCCATGCGATAAAGGCGGCGATGGCCAATCCCGTGAAGAGTTTGAGAAGTGAGTAATTCTCTCTACATGTAAGACTAACTTGCGTCTAGTCTTTGCATGTTGTCAGGTGAAGTGGTGCTGATTACACGTCAAGGATCGACTGTTTCAAAATGGCAGCTATCCAGGGCTGATATTGAAAATCCAATTTAATCGCCAATTCGTCGTCTGAGAATAAGCCCCCATCGAATTGCACGCAGACCTCAACAGCTCCAAACTTTTCACACACTTGATGTACCGGCTTTGGAAATTCCATCCTGTTTTCCGCGGATGTTTGAACCGAATTTCAATTAATTAAAATCACTTCGGGCAGCATTTCCTATCGACTTGTCAAAGTCTATTTTGCCTTAGCCTTCTTAAGATCTTCATCCAATGAATTCAATAGCGACAGTACATTTTCTGCCGGCTCAACTACGGCAATACCCATAGATTCCTTGGAATACAAGAAATTGTCGGCAGAATTTGAAGTATGTTTGTTCTTCCCTGTAATTACTATTCCTGAAGAATCAAATACACTTTCGTTTTTGCTTGTGGTAAGTTTATTAAGATCAAATCTCCTTTCAATGACAATTCCTAAAAACCGATAATCTTTTAGGATGTCGCTATCTGTTGTATCTCTGAACTGAATGGTAGGTATTTCAGTAATTACCGGGCCGCCACTGTTTCCCGGATAGACATTGGCATCAATTAAGAATTTCTTTTCTCCGATGTTATCTTCCGGTATCCATGAAATAATTCCTTTTCTTATCAATGCCCTAGTCCAATATGTCTTTCCCACGCTTCCAGGATATCCAAGGACGTATACCCCACTACCTTCTGCATAGCTTTCCTTATCGGCGAAGTTCTGATAGGCAACAACTTTCATAGGCCTTGAGTTAACACCAGAGTCCTTAACTAACATTGGAAAACATGCCAAATCAAAATCGTTTGTCGGATGCGTATAAATTATGTTTTTATCTTGAAACTTCAATCTTATATTATGCCCGAAGAAACTGTACACTGAATTTCCATCTTCCCAAGAAAACCTAATTCTAACTGAGTCCAGAAAATTTCCTTTCTCGTCTTGCAAAACGTGTTTGGCAGTCACTATAATATTATATGGGCAATTATGAACATAAAAAATAACTCCCGTTCCAAGAATATTGTAGTAAGGAAACACTACTTTCTTGCCGTCTCTTAAAACAGTATCATGCCGAATATTACCTATCGAGATAGTCATCTCCTGCCATCTTTGAATCCACCCTTTATTATTGGGATTCTGCGAATGAGCGGTGTTAAATAAACAACTAAATGCTATTAATGAAAATATAGAAATTTTCATATAATTAGGAATTTAAGATGAAAGATGCTGAATTAAAGCAAATCCATAATTACATCCGAAATATGACTGGATTGTTGGCACCTTTTCTGTTTATGAATACGCTTTACGACAAACCACACATCTAGCTCAATAATCTTTAGAGAATTATTTATTTGAGTTGGTATTGTAGTTCATTCGTGTCACCATCCCCACCCTTTATTATTTTTGCCAAGTGCTATATAAACATCTAGCTGCTTTTTGTCTCGGATTAACACCGCCTGCAGCCTTTCCGTTTTTGATATCTTTAGATGAACTGAGGCAAAACAAAATCCCTCATGAGCCTCTTGGGACCACGCAACTCCAATCGGATTTCCAATCTCAAATTTGTCTCTTATTGCCTTCCCCATTATGGGGTAGCTTGAAGTTGCATTTGCCTTTAAAAAAGGAATTAATTCAGGAAACGGAATAATAGATTCTTGAAAAATTTCAGGCAAATCCCGACTTCGACAAAACTCATCTAGTTCCTCGGATTTATGAGCGAAAGCAAACCAAAGAAATGCCAACTGCAAGGAACTTAGCTTACCTAAGTCCAGATTGTTGTACAATGCGTAAAGGGCTTTTGGTTCAGGCAAGATGTCATAGATCGTCCATTGACGGGCCATTTCTTGTATTAGCTCGACGTGGTCTCCTCCAAAGTACTTGAGGAGAATATCTGGAAACTTCAGCAAAATCTTCTTTAATAGCTTTCCTTCAATCACGTGAATTTTAAAAGACACATTCGCTCCGATCTTTTTTAGCCACTCTCTCGTTCCCTGCGTTAGATAGCTCGAAACTATAATCAAAAGATGATTTGCTCTTTCCGCTTTTGCCCATTCTACTTTTTCAGACAAATTCTCCACTTTTATATTTTCGCGTCTCTTGCATTCCACAAACCATTTTTCATCGAATGGGTTAACCATGGCGTCATTAATGGTTCGCTTTGCTTCAATGTCTCTGCCTTTGTCGGCTCCCCCTTGGCGCCAAATTAGGGAATGAAACTGAAATTTCAGCAATAGATCATAGGACAATTCTTCAAAACTAGTCGAAGTAAGCTGTCCGAATTTTATGTCGCGCTCTTGGTATATCGTAGCTTCTATATTTGGCATTTACTTGAAATCTTAAATTACAGGATCATACGACCGCTAAAACCAAGCGATATTCGTTTATTACGACGGAAGTACGCCTATGGATAGCTATCATTTAGATTCCTTTAAGAAATTGAAACCATGGTCAAGTAGTTGTTTCGGATGAATGCCCATTCCGACAGCAATTTCCAGAAAAGTCGAAAAAGCAAAATCCTTCTTCCCGTTTTCAATCATACTCAAATTTCCCTTGGTAACGTCACACCTAGCGGCAACATCATCCTGACTTAGCCCCAGGTTGTCCCTTGTGTCCTTTAGAAATTTTCCGAATTCTTCCAAGCGTTTCTTGTCCCTTTTCTCATTCATGCTTTGCCGTTGTAAAAGGAAAGGGAAGAAATTTTCAGAAAAAAAACGTTACATGATCTTGTAACAATTAAAAAAATCCGTATTTTTACTCCGAACCAAATTGCCAATAGGATCGAAACGAAGAAAACAGATTAATAACTATACCAAATAAAAGCTATTCGCTTAACATCCCGTAACCGGAACCTCGCAACTTTCGAACATGCAAGGGATAGTAAGTGAAGAGCCCACGTTCTGCGTGGGTTCTCTCTTATCTGTGCATGGGCCTTGCGAGGGCCTCGGTTACAATAAGGTGAGGCCCGCGCTTTTTTGTGTGAGGCATATACGCCTCTATTGTTAGCGACATAGCAAATAGGGTTCTTACTGAAAAAATTTGCTCATGTCTCGATTTAAGGATCATCCCAATATTTACGATCAGCTTATTTGTCTGTCCAAGGAGCAGGTAAGCGACCCTATGCTGACGATCAGAGATTTTTTTGCCATTTATCGTCTTAGCGAACTACGAAAAATTCAGGATGACATACAGAAGGTTTGCCTCACTTCTGAAGACGTTGCCTTTAGCGATCCCAAAGGGCGGTCTAATTTGCTGCGCTATAATGACAAGTTGATATGTCTTCTGGAGGCAGCTTCGCAGTTGCAAGAAAAACTCAATTCTCCTAATAAGGTGCCCAAACCCGAGCGTGCAACAACCATATCGACCTCCTTAAAAAGTAGTTACAAGCAAGTAGCGGAAGTAGTAAGCGCTATTAATGACGTAGCGGTCGATGTTGCAAAACTGTGCGTCGTTGTTATGAAGGCTTGGCACACAAAGGTCCTTGCCGAAATGAATATGGCAGCAAAACCCAAGAAAGGAGTCCCAGCCAGTTCGGCACCAAATCTGGATTTGGACAAACTTCATTTTATGGCGCTCACCATTCAAAACAAGCTCGCAACGTTAGCAAATATTGCCATCGACTTATTGATCAAAGAAATGAATATTCACCTCACAACTCCCATTTTATGAGCTTCACCATAGAAAGCAACTGGCGGAGTACAAGCCGGATATTCAATAACCATTTCAAAATCGAGATTGAAAAGACGTTCAAATTGGATTGACATTACCGGATAAATAATAAAGAACTGAGTGGCTATATCTATTTTAAACTTTTATCCCATCGTTACCTACAAATCCTGAAAAATGAAACTGGCACCCGAAGATCAGCAGACAATTCTTGATTTCCTGGAAAGTATAAATGCGGCTCACTTCAAAGAAGGTTTGATCATGATGATACTTGCCTATATCCAGGATAACGTTGAAATGGGGATGCATACCTGCTTGGACAAGACGTTTTATCAAAGTATCGAAAGTTTGTTTCATATCCTGTCCATCCGGGAGAAGTACGCTGATAAATAATTTTTGTTGCTACCCTTTTAAGTGTCTTTTTAATCACATGAAAAAGCCATTTTATGCTCAAATATTGTCCAAATTCCGCTTTCGACGGATTTATTGCCCTACCGAAGGACTGCAACCTTGAAGCAGTCATAATTAGATTTAAGAAGGATTATCCACTCTATGAACTTCGGTACTGGCTATGGAGACTGCTCGAGGCTGCATTAACCCATGATGATTTTGATAGTGACGAGCGCAAAGAAATTATCCGTCTTTTTAAAGAGCTGGAATGTGTGATGGAAGTGGTTTACCTCGGTCTTGTTGACAAAGCCCCTAACGAGAAATATAACCTTCGGGAGTGACAGCATTTATTCATCGCCTAACGCATCTTGGTTGATTTAGGGTTAAGGGTTGTAGCTCTATGATAAACTTCCTATGAGAACGGAGATTTCATGATTGATCTTACTCACGCCCGGCATTTCTATGCTGGGCGTTTTCTCTCTTTAACACTATTGCGACCATGTGATTGCGCTGATTTTTGCATTAAAAAAGCCCGGTACTCGCCGGGCCTGCCCTAATCGGATTCCAGAACCATTAAACCTTATCCTATTTGAAATATATGTAAGTATTTAGGAAGGAATAATCATAACCTTGGAGGCAAAATATTTTTTTGTCCACAGCCAGACATTAATCGCCTTCCAGTCCGCTTTTACTATAGGCGCTATCCATAACCCGTTTCTCTGCCTTGTCTTCCCGCTCGTAAAGGTAAAACCAAGCTTTTTTAATCCGGTCGGTTTCCAGTTCCTTTTGCTGAATCTGCTGCTGATTATCACTCCAATGGACGCTGAATTTGTATAGGCAGGTTATTGAAAGCATCAGTACCAGGTATAGGAACCACCGTCCAAAAACGATCTTGTAAAACAGCTTTGCGTCCTGCTCGGGGAATAGCAAGAGTTGAATTTTCCTAATTATGGGCTGTGGTTTGGATCCAACAATCAATTTTATGTCAGTAATTCCCTTATTCACAACTTCCCG
>DATHPV010000442.1:0-4212 GCA_035483495.1 Puia sp. | reverse complement strand
CAATTCGGTTCGGCATGGTGGTTTTTAGATCAAAAAGATGGAATGATAAACCAGATGAGCGCCTTGTCTAACATGGGGTTAATTAGCAGGTTTATTGGAATGACTACAGATTCAAGAAGTTTTCTTTCTTATCCTCGGCATGAATATTTCAGAAGAGTTTTATGCAATTTATTCGGCGAAGAAATCGAAAATGGAGAACTACCAAATGATATAGAATGGACAGGGAAAATTATTAGGGATATATGCTATTATAATGCGAAGAACTATTTTGGCTGGTAGATCATTTATCAGGGATGCTGATAGCGATATCAAAAATCCTTCAGTTGGGCAAAACATTGGAAATTGCAGGTGGACTATTTGCGCGCTTATTTGTTTTGCTACCTCTATTAATTATTTGGATAGAGCGGTTATCAGTTTCTTAAAAAGCTATTTGGAAAAGGATTTTAACTGGACAGAATCTGACTACTCAAATATTGTTGTTGTTTTTCAGTTGTCATATGCATCAGGACTACTTGTTGCAGGGCGTTTTATTGACAAGGTTGGGACTAAGATCGGTTACGCTATGTCCATAATACTATGGAGTCTTTCAGCTATGGGACATGCTTTGGTAAAAGGCACTTTTGGCTTTGGGGTTGCAAGAGCTACTCTGGGAATAAGTGAAGCAGGTAATTTTCCCGCGGCCATTAAAACTGTGGCGGAGTGGTTCCCTAAAAAGGAAAGGGCTTTAGCGACAGGGATTTTCAATTCAGGCGCCAATATTGGTGCGATTGCGGCTCCTCTCTGTGTGCCGTTTATCGCTGAGAAAATGGGTTGGCAATGGGCTTTTCTATTTACCGGAGCTCTTGGCTTTATATGGCTTATCTTCTGGTTTTGGTTATATGATATTCCTGCAAAGCAAAAACGACTCGGAAAGGCTGAGTATGATTACATACATAGTGATCTTGATGAAGCGAAAGAGACTGATAAACAGGCCGACACCGGCAAAATGTCCTGGTTTTATTTGCTGAATTTCAGGCAAACCTGGGCAATTGTATGGGGGAAATTGTTGACCGATCCGGTTTGGTGGTTTTATCTTTTTTGGTTACCGGCTTTTTTAAAAGCGCAATATAGAATGGAAGGAATGAATATTGTAAAACCTGTGGCTTTAGTGTACACCATGTCGACCATCGGTAGTATAGTTGGAGGATGGCTACCGCTTACGTTCATCAGAAAAGGATGGCCAGTGTATCGGGCACGAAAAACCTCTATGCTCATTTATGCACTATGCACTTTGCCGGTTGTATTTGCGCAAGTACTGGGTGGAATTAATATGTGGCTGGCTGTTATTATTATTGGATTTGCTGCTTCAGCTCACCAGGCATGGTCTGCAAACATTTTTACTACTGTCTCAGATATGTTTCCTAAAAAAACAGTTGGCTCTGTTACTGGAATAGGAGGCATGGCGGGTGCGTTGGGTGGTATGTTAATTGCGAAGCTCGCCGGCTTATTGTTTGACCATTACAAAGCGCTAGGAAATATTGAAATGGGTTATTTTATCATGTTCCTCATCTGTGGCTCCGCTTATTTGGTTGCGTGGCTGATTATGCATTTCCTGGTGCCCAAAATGAAAAGGGTAGAACTATAAAGCAATGTTTCTTTACGGAAGCGAGGGAGCTGCAGCTCCGGCTTTGGCAACAGTCTGATCATTTTCAACGCTACTACCGCTTACACCGATAGCACCAATAACATCTCCGGATGAGTTTTTGATTATTGCGCCTCCAGGGAACGTAATTAAGCCTTGGTTTGAATGCTCTATATTATAAAGTGGTTGCCCCGGTTGCACTAAAGGACTTAATAAAGCCGTATCCATGGTAAACCACACGGCGGTTTTAGCCTTTTTAAAGGAAATATCAATGGAGCCAAGCCACGCTCCGTCCATTCTTACAAACGCAACCATATTAGCTCCGGAATCAACTACACAAATGTTCATTTTAGTATTTAATTCGATTGCTTTTGCTTCTGCAGCCATAATCGCAGCCTCGGCCTGGCTTAAGTTGATATTCATTTTATAATTTGTTTATTAGTAAATACTTTAATTTCTTCTCTTTCAAAAGAACGGAGTAAATCTCGGGTAAAGCTGACAAATTATTTGATATCGTTTATCATGTTTCAAATCAATTTTGAATACTTTTTTCACATTTGATAATAGGTCTTTTACGTATCGCATTTCAAGAAAACATTTTGATCTTTTTGAGGTTTTTTGCATTGATCATTGAAGATTGGATCCCATTCCTTGCACTCCATAACATGGAGAACACCATCTCCAGCAATCATATATGAATAGTTTGGCTATGATATTTAATGAAGGTTTATCCTGTTTTGGCCAATGGATGGTGAAAAAAATACACAAATTTGGCGATAATGTAGACTGAATGGACAGTTTTAGTAAATAACTTTACATATAAACTACATTATAATATTTATATGGAATCAAGTAAAGTTATTGCTCATCCCCTCTACCCTTTGACAATAGAGGAAATCCAGGTTGCAGTCGCCGTCATTAAAGCGCAACAGAGTTATTCCCGGTTTAGTCGATTTATATCTGTTGCATTAAAAGAACCCGACAAATCTGTCGTGAAGAAGAATGTGAATTATTCAGACATACACAGACATGCATTTGTTGTTTTATTTAACAACGAAACAAATAGTTGTTTCGAAATTATTGTTGACATAGATCTTAAGACTGTCGTTTCATGGAAGCACATTCCCGGAGTTCAACCTACTATGTCAAGCGACGAGCAAATTGAATGTGAACAAGCCGTACTGAATAGCCCAGAATTTATCCAAGCCATTTTGGAATACGGAATTGAGGATCCGGCACTTGTTATGGTAGATATTTGGTCTGCTGGTTTCTACGGCAGCGAAGAAGAGAAATCTATGCGATTGGCCAGGCCACTTTGTTTTTTGAGAGCTGATTCCACCGACAATGGCTATAGTAAGCCAATTGAAGGTCTGAGACCGGTAGTCGATTTAAATACAATGCAGGTAATCAGAGTGGAAAACTACGGTTACACTCCGATACAACCCAATGATGGAAATTACTCCATGGAGAGATTAACGGAATTTCGCAGCGATATCAAGCCTCTTGAAATATCGCAGCCTCAAGGACCGAGTTTTACTGTTACCGAAAATTCGGTAGAATGGCAAAAATGGAGTTTTATCATCGGGTTTAACCCACGGGAAGGTTTGACACTGCATGATATAAATTATACGGACAATCGCGAAAAGCGATCCATTTTATACAGGGCTTCGTTATCCGAAATGGTGGTACCCTATGGCGACCCATCTGAAACCCAAAAAAGGAAGAACGCATTTGATACCGGAGAATATGGGATGGGAACCTGCGCGAACAGCCTGGAATTGGGATGTGATTGCCTCGGGCTTATCAAATACTTTGATGCGAACTTTACAGACAGCAGAGGTAATATTGTTACCGTAAAAAATGCCATATGCATGCATGAGGAAGATTATGGAATTTTATGGAAACATACCGACAGACGTATCGGTAAACCCGAAGTACGAAGATCAAGGCGTCTTGTAGTCTCGTCATTTTCAACGGTAGAAAATTACGAGTACGGCTTTTTTTGGTACTTCTACCAGGATGGAAATATTCAATTTGAAATTAAGCTGACGGGCATACTTTCTTTAGGATCCTTGTTGCCGGATGTTAAACCAAAGTATGGCAATTTTGTGGCCCCGGGGCTCTACGCGCCCAATCATCAGCATTTCTTTAGTGTCAGGCTGGATTTTGATCTCGACGGAGTAGATAACTCGGTATATGAAGTTAACATATTGCCTGAAAATGAAGAGGCTAACGAGTTTAAAAACGCATTCTTCGCCCGGTCAACATTACGAAAAACAGAAATCCAGGCTCAGTCGAATGTCAATATCGCTTCTTCCCGGTATTGGAAAATTGTCAATCATTCCAGGAAAAATGCTGTAGGCGAACCCGTTGCGTATAAATTTTTGCCAGGTGATAATTGCCTGCCATTTGCTTCAAAAGAGGCATTTTGGAGACAGCGCGCGGGATTCGTTGATAATCATGTGTGGGTGACTCCTTTTAACGCGGCCGAATATTTTGCAGCGGGTGACTATCCAAACCAAAGTCAGGGAGGTGAAGGAATAAACAAATGGACACAAGAAGACAGAAATATAGAAGACACCGACATCGTA
>DATHPV010000441.1:0-2545 GCA_035483495.1 Puia sp. | reverse complement strand
TTGCCATCCGTTTCCTTGTCTGACGAGCCATTATCTCCTGCTGCAACGGTAATCGTTACGCCCAAGGCAGCTGCAGACATAAATGTTTCGTTGAAATTCTGCATAGCCTGATCAGTCCATTGGGATTCTGCCGAGCCCCAGCTAATTGAAATGACGGATGGTTTATTAGCCTGATCATGGATTGCCGAACTTACGGCGTCTAAAAAACCTTTGTCGGTATTTGGAGCGAAATAAACTACGATTTTCGCGCCCGTTGCAATTGCACCCGCCACTTCAATATCCAGAGCCACTTCGCCATCAGCACTATCAGCACTTGAAGGTGAATTAGTTGCCCCATCAACTGAAATGGATGTGACGACAGGTAAAGTCAATCCAAGTTTATCAAAATAATTTTGCAAATCTGTATTTCGGTAACCACCACCTAATTCTATCAAACCAATGCATTCACCTGAACCATTTACATCGCGGGGATATTTATAAGCTTTGCCTACTGCATCTGCATTGTATGAAATGTCTGCCTCTTTCGGACTCACTACTCTGCCTTCTTTTCTTAAAATGTGAAACATGGGCCGTGCCTGCGGACGATTATCCAATCCGAATATACCAGTAATGATCTCTTTTAATATGGCCGGAATATTAATAGAACCTGTCCGGCATCTGTAGGAAATACCTGAGTCCGCGATAAAATCAGTAAGATAAACTCCGAACGCATCGCAGAAATTTTGAACCGGCCCTTTGAGGATCACACATCTTTTTGAAACAGAAGTTTGAACCACTGTAAGGTCATATTGCCGTGCGAAAGCAACGACCAGTTCAATATCATCAATAGAAGCACCGAACCTGCGCTCAAATACCTCCTGGCTTACCGGTTTATTCTTGCCGCTTGAAATACCCCTGATAAAATTCCTGATGGGTGTCTTTCTCCTTAATTTGACCATCACTTCAATCAGATCATGGGAAGAAGTATTTCCCATATTTTTACCAGGAGGAATTTTCCTGATACTTCCCGGAAGCTCAACACGGGTATCAAAATTCACAGAAAGTTTTTTGCGTGTTTTTTTTGCTGAAGCCATAACAGATTTTTTTGAAGATATTTGCAGAATGAACCAAACGTTACGTGTTGCGATACTCGATCTCTATGAAGGACGTCCAAATGAAGGTATGCGTTGCATTCAACAAATACTTCTCGAATACGGGAGGGCTAAGGGTTTAACAGTAGTATCCAAAATTTATGACGTCCGTCTCAAAGAAGAACTTCCCGACCTATCCTACGATATTTATTTGTCCAGTGGCGGCCCCGGCAGCCCGCTGGAAACAAAAGGCGTTTCCTGGGATAATAAATATATGGACTGGCTGCACAACCTTGTTAAACATAATAAAATCTCGAACGAAGCCGACAAAAAATATGTACTCTTTATATGTCATTCCTTCCAACTCGCGTGCCGGTTTTTTGAAACCGGGAAAGTGACGAAGAGAAAATCAACAGCATTTGGTGTTTTCCCCATTCACATGAAATCGGAAGGAAAAAAAGAATCTGTTTTTCATGGCCTGAAGGATCCTTTTTATGCCGTGGACAGCCGTGACTACCAGGTGATAGAAGAAGAAAAAACGGACATTAAAAAGAAAGGAGCAAGTATTCTCGCAATAGAAAAGGAAAGACCACACGTTCCGTTACAAAGAGCAATCATGGCCATTCGTTTTAATGAATATATGCTCGGCACCCAATTCCATCCCGAAGCAGATGCATCAGGAATGAGTATGTATCTTCAGAGGGCAGATAAAAAGAAAACAGTAATCGAAGGATATGGGGAAGAAAAATGGAAAAGCATGATACATCAGTTAAATGATCCGGATAAAATCAGAAGAACCTATTCACTTGTAATTCCGAATTTCCTGAATATAGCGAGACAAGGATGAGGAAAGTGTGAGAGTGTGAGAGTGTGAGTGTGATTTAATTATCAGTCAGCAAATTTAAATGCTGCCTTATGCATTAAGCCTTATGCGTTAAGCTTTAGGTTTTAAGCTTGGGGCTTTAAGCTTAATAAATGATTCCTCATCTCAGAAAATTATTCAACGAGTCCTTTTCGGAGGAAAAATATAAAGTTTTTCTGGACGACCTCAATTCAAAACATCCCGGAGCGATAGAATTCCGTGTGGCAGAAACACCCGTTTTCGTTCCTGATTCTTTTAAAGATCAAATGATCAGTGCCTGTGAATCCATCGTCGATATTATTACATCTTCTTCTTTTAAAAAAGAATCTGAAAAAGCCATTCCCGCGGGCGACTTTGTTCCCGGGAAGGAAAATCATCCTCATTTTATTGCATTTGATTTTGGTGTTTGCATAAATGAAAAAAATGAGCTGGAACCACAACTCATCGAGATGCAGGGATTTCCTACGCTCTATGGATTTCAGGTGTACTATCCGGAAATGATCCAGAAACATTTCAAAATCACTAGAGATTTTACGCAATATCTTGGCGGTTACGACCGCCCTACTTATTTAAAAGATTTAAAGAAAATATTATTAGGTGGTGGTGAAGTTGA
>DATHPV010000440.1:0-14727 GCA_035483495.1 Puia sp. | reverse complement strand
CATTCAGGAACCTTCGCACTTTTTCTCTCGCACCTTCATAAGCGTCCGTAGAACGGGCGGCAAGTTCATGGGCCGCCCTGTGCACATTTGAATTTTCATGTTCATAAAAATAACTGATACGATCTATTACGGATTTCGGTTTTTGCGTAGTTGCTGCATTGTCGAGCCAGATGAGTGGTTTGCCATTCACATATTCACCCAGGATCGGAAAATCTTTTTTTATGAATTCTGCATTGAAAGACGATTTCCGGTAAGTACTAGCATCCGGACTTTTAGTTTCATCAATAAAATAATAAGAAGGCGAATGAGTTGAGAATTGTTCAGGTGCATAATGCAACTGGGGGCCTGATTCCTGACGTATTATGGACGACAGAATTTTTTCAATGTCGGGGAAAAAACTATCTTTTGATGGCCCTTTGCCGAGATCTTTTTGATCCAGATATTTTACGGAGGGAGAAGCTCCGCTGCCAGCCACAGAGGTTGGAACCTTACCTTCCTCAGGAAAATGAGGATCAGCCAATGCAGTCTGAGGGTCCTCCAGATTTACTCCATTGTTTTGCTCGTGGGCTGAAGGTGAAATACCACTGCCCGCTACTGCACCGGGAGCGCTGTTTTCATTTGAATACTGTCCTTGTTTATTAAAATCAGATCCACTGCCTAAATTTATTTCCTGTGTTGGATTAAATATTCCAGGTGATAAACCTGCTCCTCCGAAAGAAGGTGAGATACCGGGACTGGCAACTGCAACGCCTGGCAGACTTGATGGATGACTGACGAAATCACTTAAGAAACGCGGATCAGTAGGATTATCCGTTAATGGCGAAACCTGACTTTGCGCTGGTGTGCCTGTTGCATAAGAGAAGTCTTTTTTGAACAGATCATTGGCAAGTCCCTGCAACCAATTTTCATCAGGTGAAAAATGATCAATATTTGTACTCATGATATTTACCTATTTCAACATTATCCAACACTGCTATGGCATCATCAACGAGAACAGCCAGTGAACAATACAGTGAGATCAAATACGATGCAATCGCCTTGTCATTAATGCCAGCAAAGCGAACAGACAATCCCGGCGTTTGTTCTCCTGGTAACCCGGGCTGAAAAAGTCCTACAACACCTTGTCTGCTTTCTCCTGTTCTCAGTAAAATGATTTTTGATTTTCCATTGTCTATTGGTAGTTTATCGGAAGGAATTAATGGAATTCCCCGCCAGGTTATAAACTGTGAACCAAATAAGGAAACTGTGGGTGGTGGTACTCCGCGACGTGTGCACTCGCGACCGAAAGCAGCAATGGCTGAAGGATGTAAAAGAAAAAAGCCCGGTTCTTTCCAAACCTTATTCAAGAGTTCATCCAAATCGTCAGGCGTTGGTGCACCTGTTCTCGTATCTAAGCGTTGAGAAGAAGGCACACTATATAGTAAACCGTACTCCTTATTATTGATGAGCTCACTCTCCTGTCTTTCTTTAATGGTTTCGATGGCGAGTCGAAGTTGTTCACTGATTTGATTGTAGGGCTTGCTATACAAATCGGAAACACGTGTGTGTACATCCACGATCGTTTGAACCGCCGCCAGATTATATTCACGTGGATTTTCAATATAGTCGACATAAGTCTGCGGCAGCTGGCGTTCATCCCGCGAAGAGCAATCTACTTCAATGGCAGTTGCGTCTTTCACTTTGTTCAGGCGATAAACACCCGATTCAACCGGTACCCAGCTCAGCAGCCTGGTCAGCCAGCGCGGACTGATCGTCACCATTTGCGGAACAGTTCTGGTTGCAATGGCCAGTTGCCTTGCTGCTACATCTCCCAGTGCGGTTTGTTGTTGTTTTACTTCTGCCATAAAAGCGCTATTTAATAAATATGATAAACAAATGCGAATTACTCAATATCCATGGATGATTTTGCCGCAGCTATTATTTTCCGTTTTTTCAGGTATTGCCTGCATACTATGCAAATTAACACAATCATTGAATAAGATTTAAATTCGATGAGTGTAAATATAATAGTTTAAATTTATTATCCCTACTAATATAGTAGACTAATATTTTGCATTTACTTAAATATAAAATATATGCTGAACCATGTCTTACACCGATCGAAGAAATTACTGAGTATCGGGACCATTTTTTTATCAGCCGTTTTCTCGCTTAAAGCGCAGACGAACGCTGCCTGGACTAAGGACTATTTTACCATTGAAAGTTATTACCGGGTGAAATGGGGATATGGTGCAGAATTTATTAATCTATGGAAACAGAATCATTATCCATTATTGAAGAAAGCACTTGAAAATGGGGATATTATCAGCATCTCGGCTTCTGAGCCTAAGTTTCATAGTGGTGAAGAAACCAGATGGGACTTCAGGGTAACGGTTGTTTTTAAAAATGTAAATCTTGCCTTTCAGGAAGATTTGCTTGATGTATATAAAAAGCAACTTTTTCCTGATGCGGATGCTCTGAAGAAATCCGAACAGCACCGGTTTGAACTCTTACTGGCTCACTGGGATATAGAAACCGAAAACGATATTCTTCCCTGATCCGCGTTCAGCATCTATAATAACCGCTCAAATAAGTACCAGACTGGCCGGCTCCTGTGTTTAAAAAACTTGATATATTTAATATACACATTTATCACCTTTCAAATCTGGCCGGATGTTCAGAAATTATATTAAGGCGGCATTCCGAAATCTCTGGAAAAACAAGGGGTATAGTTTTTTAAATATTGGCGGACTCGCCATCGGTATGGCTTGTGCGGGACTGATTTTTCTGTGGGTTGAGGATGAACTTACGTTCAATCACTATTTTAGCAACAGAGACAATCTCTATAAAGTAAAGGATCGCCAAACCTACGACGGTAACACATTTACTTTCGACGCCACACCCGGTACTTTGGCGGAAGCCATCAAGGCAGAAATTCCCGGATTGAGAAATACCGCCCGATCTACATGGGGCAATAGCGTATTATTTTCCGCAAAAGACAAACCCATTTATGAACAGGGTCTTTATGTGGATTCATCGTTTCTAACAATGTTCCAGCTTGAGTTTATTCAGGGGAATGCAAAGACTGCTTTTTCGCAATTACACTCACTAGTGATTTCTGAAACAATGGCCAATAAGTTTTTCAGCAGCACGAATGTTGTAGGGAAAACACTGAAGGTAGATAACAGGGAGGATTATGTAATTGCGGGTGTATTTAAGGATCTTCCAAAAAATGTGTCTTTTTATTTTAGCTGGCTGGCATCATTCAAAATTTATCTGGATCAGAATAGTTGGCTGAAGTCATGGGGTAACAATGGAATAGTGACCTATGTAGAGACGGAACCAAATGCAGATATCGCCACAATCAATAAAAAGTTATATGGATTTGTACAGACTAAACAAAAAGAAGCCAGTGCACATATGTCCATCTACCCGATGAATCGCTGGAGGATGTACGATAATTTTGAAAATGGAAATGAGATTCCTGGAAGAATACAATATGTGCATCTCTTCAATGTGATCGCCTGGATTATTTTGGTGATTGCCTGTATCAATTTTATGAATCTTTCCACTGCCCGATCTGAACAACGAGCCAAAGAAGTTGGTGTGAGAAAAGTAATGGGAGCAGGTAAAAGAAAACTGATCGGTCAGTTTATTGGAGAATCTGTTTTCACTGCAATCGTTTCGCTATTACTGGCGGTTGCCATTATATATATTTCCTTACCTGCATTTAATCTGCTTGTGGAGAAGCATTTGTCTGTCAACATATTTAATCCTTTACATATCGGAGCCTTGCTGGGCATTGCGCTGGTCTGTGGTCTGGTAGCAGGAAGTTATCCGGCGTTTTACCTTTCTTCTTTTAATCCCATTTATGTATTAAAAGGAATAAAAATAAAAGCAGGCGGTTCTGCCGGATTTGTTAGAAAAAGTCTGGTGGTGGTTCAGTTTTCAATTTCTGTGATTCTGATCATATCCACCATTATAATATATATGCAGATATTTCATGTGAAGGACCGGGATTTGGGTTACAATAAGAACAATCTGATTTATATGTTTATGCAGGGTAAGATGAAAGATAATTATACAATTATCAAAAATGATCTATTGGAAACCGGCCTTGTTCAAAATACGGCCTTGAGCAATAATCAGATTTTACAGTTGGGAAGTAATACGGGCGATTTCTCGTGGGAAGGGAAAGATCCCTCGAGGCAAATCCTGATTACAGTTGAACAGGTGAGTCAGGAGTATACTTCTACGATGGGACTTCATTTGAAGGAAGGTCGGGATTTTTATTCAAATTTTAAAAGCGACAGTACAAGTGTAATTATAAATGAAACGCTTGCTGCACTTATGAATAAGAAAAATATTGTAGGGAGCATCATATCAGGGCAGGGACATAAATTTACCGTGGTGGGCGTGATAAAGAATTTTATCTACAATGATATGTATGCTCCTGCGTCGCCTCTTATGTTGTTTGCGGATTCATCCAACGCAAATGTGATGTCGGTTCGGTTGAAAGAAGGCGCGTCTGTGCCGTTAGCACTTTCAAAAATGGAAGCGATATTCAGGAATAACAATCCGGGTTATCCGTTCGATTATAGTTTTGTAGATCAGGAATTCGGTAAGTTGTTTAAAACAGAAACGCTGATTGGTCAACTCGCAGAAGTGTTTTCCGTTCTGGCCATATTTATATCCTATCTTGGATTGTTTGGTCTCGCTGCCTATACCGCTGAGAAAAGAAGTAAGGAAATTGGTATTCGCAAGATTCTGGGTGCAAGTGTGCAGGGCATTACCGGTTTAATTTCAAAAGACTTTCTTTTACTCGTCTGTATATCCTGTCTCATCGCTTTCCCGATCGCATGGTGGATGATGCACAACTGGCTGGAGAATTATAAATATCGCATTCAGATCAGCTGGTGGATTTTTCTCGCCGCAGGACTGATGGCTGTATTTATTGCGCTGATTACAGTGAGTTTCCAGGCCATAAAAGCGGCTGTTGCAAATCCGGTGAAAAGCCTGAGATCTGAATAACACTTAACACCAAACGCGTAACGTGAAACAGAAGTAAGGCGTTGTGTTAAGCTCATTTTAATTTGATATATGAAAAATGAGTATATTGACCTAATTGCCAATACGGAGTATGAGATTTTCTGTCGGTTGCTTGCTTTTTATATTCTTTTTTAGTGGTTATAGTCCTGAATTGCAGGCGCAAAAAAATGCACAGAATCTAATCACGGTAACTTTACACGACGCACCCATACAGGAGCTGGTAGAGGAAATAGAATCCCAAACAGACTATTTTTTCTATTATGACATTTCTTTATTTGACAGTCTTAAATTTAATTTCTCTGTCAGCAGGGAACCCCTCAGTACTGTTTTGAATCGGGCTTTTGCCGATACTAAGTTTAACTATGCGATCGGGTCCCAGAATGAAGTCTTTCTTACCAAAGAGGCGCTTATACAAACGAACCTCTTGGCAACTCCGGACACTTTGAAAGGGAAACATCGTACCTATCATGTGGAGATTGAGGACGATCAAAATCCGAATACTAAAACACAGATCGCTACCCTGGAAAATAAACTTTACCAGATCGGTATTAATACAGCAAACAATGGTTCGCCAAATGCATTGATCACGGGATATGTGAGGGATGCAAAAACAGGTGAGTCGATTGCGGGTGCTTCCATATATACTGACAAACCGCGAATTGGTGTCGCGTCGGATCAATATGGATATTATGCCATTTCGTTGTCAAAAGGTCGTCATATTTTAAATATTCAGAGTATCGGAATGAAAGATACACGCCGGCAGGTTCTGCTGTCGGGCGACGGAAAGATGAACATTGATTTGCAGGGTCAGGTGATGATGCTAAAGAATGTGATCGTTTCCGCGGAGAAAATGAGCAATATCCGAAGTGTGGACATGGGCGTGCAGAAGATGGATATTAAAACACTGAAACAGGTTCCGGTTGTATTTGGTGAAGCTGATCTTTTACGTGTTCTATTAACTTTACCTGGTGTAAAATCTGTTGGTGAAGCAAGTACTGGTTTAAATGTTCGTGGAGGATCTGCAGATCAGAATCTCATTCTGTTCAATGATGCCACTATTTATAACCCTTCTCACTTTTTTGGTTTCTTCTCTGCGTTTAATCCGGATGTTGTAAAAACTGTGGAGTTATATAAGAGCAGTATACCTGCCAGGTATGGCGGAAGGTTATCGTCGGTGTTGGATATCACCAGCAGGGAAGGGAACAAAAAGGAATTCAAGGGCAACGCCGGCATTGGTCTTGTTACAAGTCGTTTGGAATTCGAAGGTCCGATCGTAAAAGATAAAACTTCCTTTATTCTCGCGGGAAGAACCACGTATGCGAACTGGCTATTAAATCTACTGCCACCAGAATATAAGTTGAGCAGGGCCTCTTTTTACGATTTGAACTTGAATGTCAGTCACCAGATCAACAAAAACAACAATCTGTATCTCACCGCTTATACCAGTAAGGATAATTTTAATCTGAACAGCGATACCACTTACGGATATGGCAATCTGAATCTTTCATTAAAATGGAAACATTCTTTCAGCGATAAATTTTATGGTTTATTCATTACCGGCTATGATCAATATAAGTATGATATCACCAGTACACAAAATCCGGTGAACGCATATAAATTTTCTTTCGGAGTAAATCAATCGTATTTTAAAGCCGAGTTTTATTATTTCCTGAGTTCGAAGCATTCTCTGGAATTCGGACTGAACTCACTATACTATGATTTACATCCGGGCACTTACGAACCTGTAGGTAAACCATCTCTCGCGGTACCGGATACCGTTCAAAAAGAACAGGCGTTGGAAAGTGCGGTTTACCTCAGTGATAAATTTACCATCACACCGGCGTTTGTAGTGGAGGCTGGTATAAGATTTTCTGTTTATAATTATTTAGGACCACAATCGGTTAACCAGTATCCGTCAAACGCTCCCAAAACAACTGATAATATATTGTCAGTAAAAACGTATGGCTCGAACGATTTTATAAAAACGTATTCAGGTCCTGAATATCGATTATCTGCCAGATACGCATTCTCTGATAATTTTTCAATCAAGGCAAGTTATAATACGGAGCAACAGTATATCCACGTCTTATCCAATACAACGGCCATCTCGCCCACGGATATCTGGAAACTCAGCGATCCCAATATCGCTCCTGAATGGGGAAACCAGTATTCACTTGGCTTTTACAAGAATCTGAAAAATAACACCATTGAAACTTCTGTAGAGGTTTACTATAAAACCATGCAACATATTCTTGACTATAAAAGTGGTGCGGTACTCGTACTGAATCATCATATTGAAACAGATGTTATCAATACAAACGGTCGGGCTTATGGCGTAGAATTCATGATTAGAAAAGCAACCGGCAAATTAAATGGTTGGATTAGTTATGCCTATTCCAGAACAGAATTAAAACAGGCAGACCCTTATGCAGGTGAACTGATCAATGAAGGTCAGTACTATCCGGCGAATTACGATCAGCCCAACGCTTTGACAATAGTAGCCAACTACAGGGTCAATCACCGTTTTAGTTTTTCACTAAACTTTGCATATAACACCGGCCGGCCGATCACTTTGCCGATTGGAGTATTCCGATATGATAGTTCTTACCGAACTTCTTATTCAGACAGAAACGCTTATCGCATACCTGACTATTACCGGACTGATTTTTCAATGAATATCGATGGAAATCACAAGGTTCACCAGAAATTTCATAATTCCTGGACCATCGGTGTGTATAATATGTTTGGAACCCATAACGCTTATTCAGTTTACTATATTTCTGAAAATGGTGTAGTGAACGGATACAAACTTTCCATATTTGGCAGCGCCATCCCATTCGTAAATTTTAATGTAAGTTTTTAGAAAAATATGAAAGCGAAGATCTGGTTTTTGATATTGATTCTCTTTTGGGCATGTAAAGATAAATACACGCCGCATATTAACTCTTCTGGTTCGGGAATACTGGTAGTGGAGGGATTTATAAATACCGGAAACGGGCCCACTAATATTTTACTGACACGGACAGCCCCTTTGAATGATGTCAGTACAATTCCTGAACCTGGAGCACAGGTGGAAGTAGAATCAGAGCATGGAGCCAGGTTTAGTCTTTCCGAAACCAGCGCCGGAAATTATTCCATTGATCGGATACCCATCGACTCGAATCAGAAGTACAGGATCCATATAAAAACATCCAATGGGTTGGATTATTTGTCAGCATTAACGGAAGTAAAAATTACACCTCCTATTGATACCGTAGGATATGATACGGCTTCAGACCATCTTACCATTTATGTTTCCACCCATGATAACAGGAATAAAAGTGAATATTATGAATGGTATTATCAGGAGACCTGGAAATATTTCGCGTTCACTCTTTCCAATTTTAAGTATACACCGGCGGGAATTGAACCGCGAGATACAAAAGATGCAGATACACTATATAACTGCTGGGCATATAATCAGTCAACCGACATTCTTCTTGCGTCTTCGGAAAATCTGAGTTCAGATGTTATTTACAAATTTCCTCTGCAGACCATTTCTTATTTTACGACAAACAGACTTCGCGACCGGTACAGTATTCTGGTGAAGCAAATCGTGCTTACCAAGGATTGGTATGAATGGAAGCAGCAGCTAAAAAAGAATACAGAACAACTGGGTTCAATTTTCGACGCACAACCTTCGGAAACAGGCGGTAATATTGTATGTACAACGGATTCTTCGCAGCGGGTTATAGGATTTATCGGATGTACTTCTGAAATCGATAAACGAATTTTTATAAGCAGGTCGCAAATACCAGATGTGGCGGTTTTTACGGGTTATGAAAGTTGTATCGCAGACACTGTAGATTTTGGGTCTTATTCTATTTTTGCGAATGGATCTGAACTTATTATAAACCTGGCTGTTCGACCCGGGGGAGCTGAAGTAGGATATCTTGCTTCCAGCAGGGAATGCATGATATGCTCGCTGCACGGCGGAACGTCAGTTAAACCGAGTTTCTGGTAGTGTAAGATTTTAAAAAATATGAAATCTAAAATCTGGTTTTTGATATTGATTCTCTTTTGGGCATGTAAGGATAAATATATGCCACATATCAACTATCCTGCTTCGGGAATACTGGTGGTGGAAGGATTCATAAATACCGGTAATGGCCCTACTACGATTTCTTTAACCCGCGTAGCTCCATTGAATAATATCGGTGTCATTCCCGAACCTGGCGCCGATGTGCAGGTGGAGTCAGAGCGTGGAGTCAGTTTTAAACTTTCTGAAACAGGCGGTGGCAACTATTCCATAGATCAGATAGCCCTCGATTCCAGTCAAAAATACAGGGTTCGTATCAGGACATCCAACGGTAAAGAGTATTTATCAGCATTAACTGAAGTAAAAATTACACCACCCATTGATACGGTTGGATTTGATACGGCATCAGATCATCTTACGATTTATGTTTCCACGCACGATGACCGGAATAAAAGTGTCTATTACGAATGGTACTATAGCGAAACCTGGAAATATCTGGCGTACGCTTTTTCTAATTTTAAATATACTTCGTTGGGAATCGAGAGCAGGGATATATTAGATGCAGATACGTTATATAACTGCTGGAGTTCTGATCAGTCAAACGACATTCTTCTCGCATCTTCTGAAAATCTGAGTTCAGACGTTATCTCCAAATTTCCCGTGCAAACCGTATCCTACTTTTCGTCGAACAGAATGCGTGTACGGTACAGTATTCTGGTAAAACAAATTGTGCTAACAAAAGATTGGTATGAATGGAAGCAGCAGTTGAAAAAAAATACTGAACAGCTGGGTTCTATATTCGACGCTCAGCCTTCGGAAACCGGTGGAAATATAACCTGCCTTACGGACACAACTGAACGTGTTATTGGATTTATCGGATGTACTTCCGAAATCGAAAAACGAATCTTTATAAGCAGGTCTCAAATTCCAAATGTATTCGTTTCCACCGGTTATGAAACTTGTGCCGCAGATACTGTAAAACCGGGTTTTTATAGCCTTTTTGAAGACGGATCTGATCTGATAATTTCTCAGGCCGTTGTACCACCCGGAATCGTAGTAGGATATATGGGTGCCAGCGTGGAATGCATGCAATGCTCACTGCATGGGGGTACAACTGTTGAACCGGATTTCTGGTAATTGTATTATTATAACTATGCCTACGCGGGTTCTTTATTATACTTGGCTCTGTAATCCAGCGGTGAAAGACCTGTGATTTTTTTGAATACTTCTCTGAAGGCTTTATCATCTGAGTAGCCCACTTCATTCATGACTTCGAAAATACTCTTCCTGCCCTTTTCCAGGATTCGTTTGGCTACTTCTACTTTCACACGCTGCAGATATTCCACAGGAGTGTTTCCAATTGCTTTTATAAATCTTCTGTCGAAGTTTCGCCTGCTGATTGCCAGTCTGGAAGCAACCTGTTCAAAAGATATTTTCTCAGTGAGATTTTCTTCGATATAGTTCTGCGCCCTGCATATTAGATCGTCCCCATGATTCTTCTGTGTTTGAAATATACTGAACGGTGATTGCGAGTCTCTATCGAAATCTATTTGAAAGACTTTGGAACAGTAAATGGCAGTTTCCCTGTCAAAATATTTTTCTACAAGAAATAAAATGAGGTTCAAAAAAGAATAAGCCCCACCGTTCGTATAGATTCCTTTCTCAACGGTAAGCAATTTATCAGCCTGCAAATCGATATCGGGAAACAGGCGCCTGAAATCAGAAACTGCATTCCAGTGAGTCGAACAGGTTTTGCCTTTTAGTAATCCGGTGGCAGCCAGCAGGAATGCACCCGTGCATATACTTGCCATTTCAGCACCCGTTTTATATTGAATATTGATCCAGTTGATGAGCTCTGTATTTTTTCTGATAGCGTTTTCATAGTCGTTGCCAAGAGAAGGAATAATCAGTAAATCAGTTTTTTTGATATCTCTTATGTCTTCCGGATCAACGGAAAAAAAACCGGTTGTTGACTTAGGTTCAGTAATAAATCCCGCCAGATGAACTTCCATCACAGGTTTGTTCCCCATTCTACGCCAGTAGGATTCAGCTCTTGTCAGAATTTCAAAGGAACCTGCAATGCTGCTCATATGTGGATTGCCATTGGGAACAAGTATGGTAACGTGTTTCACTGGTAATATTTGAACAAAGATAGCCCAAAGGTCTGTCCAAATCAACCCTCCAGATTGTCTATTTAACACCCGGTAAAAAACAGATTTAGACTGTAATCTTGTATTCTAAATTGAATGAAATGGCAAACAAGGATTATTCGGTCGCTTTAGTTGTGGATGCTTCCGCAAAAGAAGTATTCAGGGATATAAATAATGTTACAAAATGGTGGACTGAAGAATTTTATGGAAATTCAAATAAACTGAATGATGAATTCACTGTACACTTTGGCGACGTACACGTGTCAACTCAAAAGTTGATAGAATTTGTTCCCGAAAAAAAACTGGTATGGCTGGTTACGAAGAGCAGGCTGAATTTTATCAGGGATATGCAGGAGTGGAATAATACCAAGATAAGTTTTGAACTGTCGGAAGAAGGAGAACAAACGCAGGTGAAATTTACGCATCATGGTTTGGTTCCTGAGGTGGAATGCTACAAAGACTGTTCGAAGGGCTGGGATTATTATATTAAAGGAAGCCTGTTTAAATTATTAACTACGGGAAAAGGTAAACCCGAAAAAAAATTACAATTAAAATAAAATACAATGGCAACTAAAACGATTGAAAAAGATTTTACCACGACTATCGTAGTGGATGAGCCGCCTAAATCAGTATTTAATGCTGTAAATAATGTTCGCGGATGGTGGTCGCAGGAAATTGAAGGAGATACGGACAGGCTTGACAGCGAATTTAAATATCACTACAGGGATGTCCATATATGTAAAATGAGAATAGTGGAATTCGTTCCTGAAAGGAAAGTAGTCTGGCTTGTACTTGAAAATCATTTCAACTTTATCAAAGACCAGAGAGAATGGGTGGGCACGAAAGTAATTTTTGAGATCTCTCAGAAAGATGGTAAAACAGAACTTCGTTTCACGCATCAGGGTCTTGTTCCGGATTATGAATGTTACGATATCTGTTTTAAAGCGTGGACACAATATATAAAGGAAAGTCTCGTGAGCCTAATCACTACCGGAAAGGGGCAACCGAATCCAAAGGAAGACAAGGTTTAAGAGAAGGAGAAAATCAAAGATCAATGCATATTCCAGCTTGAACCGGAACAAATAGAAAATCCTATCAACAGAAAAACACCAATAATTATCAGGCACGTTTTAACTGCCAGCCAGTCTTTAGTGATTAGATAAATCAGGAAAACCGGAATATTGAACAAACCCAATAGGAAGAGAGCTGCTCCGACGCCTACAGAACCTGCAATAGAGGCGCCGAACACCATTAAAACAAGTAAAGCTATTCCATTTACTTGTAGTAAAGTTTTATGCAACTTCATATAGTCTTTATTTTAAACGTCTCCCTTTCAGCTTGAAGTTTCTTTAGATAGATTTCCTTTTCGTCGCGGTAGAAAAGGTTCATCGTTTCAAATGGAATAAGTCGACCATCTTTATGAACGATATGAACACAACTTTTTTTAATGGCACGAACATCAAAATCATATGCGTCAATAAATCGCATGATGATAACGCGGAATAGATTGTCGTAATTTAGTCCCGGTGCCTGCACCTGGGGAAGGCAACATAAAAGTTGTCCCATGTTTTCTTCTACACGATCAACAGAAATGCCGGTACTGAATATCTTTATCAGATGTTGATGGAGTTTTGTGTCCTGTTCGTAAACGATGGTATTCCGACTGTTGTTCAGCAGGTGCGCAGGATCAATATATCTTGTTAAAGGGAAAACTTCACCACCAAGTTTTAAAGCATAAGCCATCGCGAGCGCGTCGGGATTACATGGAACAGGAATGATATCATTGGGCTGGAAGATATTCGTCTGTTCCAATATTTTTGTTCTCACATCCGTAAGCGTAATTCGATCGGTAGCAGGATCAAAATGTTCATTCCTTCCTGCAATCTGCACGGGCTGAAATGTAACACCACGTACGCACCGCTGCTTCAGACCAAATTCAATGATCTTCCCTATTTCATCGTCATTGAGTCCCTGTTGAAGTGTAACGACCAGGGTTGTAGACAGGTTGAGTGCATTCAGTTTTTCAAGTGCCTTCAAACGGATATCACTCAAATCCTTACCGCGTAAACTGATCAGTGTCTCTGGCTTGAATGAATCGAATTGTAAATAGAGTTCAAAATCAGGCGCATAACCTGCAAGCCTTTCTGCGAAACCGGGATCCTGCGCGATGCGAATACCATTGGTATTAACCATTAAATGGCGGATGGGTTTCTTCTTCGCGATATCCAGTATGGTAAAAAAATCAGGATGAATGGTAGGTTCTCCGCCACTGATCTGTACCACGTCAGGATTTCCTTCATTGGCTACAATAATGTCGAGCATTCTTTCAACTTCTTCTACCGTTCTGTGCCTTCCATAATGAGGGGAGCTCATTGCATAACAGGTTGGGCAACTCAGATTGCATCGATCCGTGATCTCGACGATTGTCAGACATCCATGCTGTTCATGATCCGGACAAAGACCGCAGTCGTAAGGACAATCGAAATGTGTTTTAGTATTAAATTTCAGGGGCATCTCCGACGGCTTATTGTAATTCCGGATTTCTTTGTAATAAGGAATATCAGTTGCAATCACTACTTTGGAAAAACCGTGATGCGAACAATTCTTCAGCATAAAAACCTTGCCTTCTTCAAAAATAATTTTGGCATCCACTCTGCGCAAACATACGGGACAAAGACTTTGCGTAAAATCATAATAGGTATAGGGTCTTTCTGGCATGAGTTATTTTATTTTGTAAGAATAATTTTCCGGGCAGGCAGGATATAAAGATAATATAAGAGACCGATCAGGCAGGCTGTTTGTATACTCGACAATCCGAAGGGCCATGTATAATGAGGTTTGATAAAATCCTGCAGAAACCGGAAGACCAGATAGGATATCATAAAGATTTTAAACAGCATGCCGCTTTCCAGTTTCCTGTGCTTTTCGATGAATGCCAGGCTCACCCAGAGTGCTGCGAGAAAAATAATTTCATAAAGAGCTACCGGATGTCTTAAGTATTTATCGCCGAGATGCATGCCCCAGGGCAGTGTTGTTGGAATACCGTAAGTTTCTTCAAAAACACCCATACTAAAACAGCCTATCCGTCCGATAATCATGGCGATTATTAAAGGATAGACAAACAGGTCTCCCGAAGACTTTTTCTCTCCTATGATTTTCTTCGTGATCTCTACTCCCCAGAGGCCGCCAAGAAGGCCGCCTAAAATCGTTTTGTTATAATAAAACTCCATCAGCCAATTATGCGATTTCAGGAGTTCAGGATAATTTTCAAAGCCTCCCAGCAGGCGACTTCCTAATAAGGATCCGAAAATTGCACCGATGAAAATCCAGGTTCTGTTCTCAGCTGAGATCGGATCGCTTCTTCTTTTCTTCAGAAAAAGGAAATAACGAAATCCCGCAAAATAAGCCAGTAATTCTGTAATGCTGTGCACCAGTATACTACTGTGTCCGATGGTGATGTGAAAAGGGAAAGTCAATTTAAGGCATTTCAAATTTAACTTCCTGAATTTTATAACAGGGAATTTTGTGTCC
>DATHPV010000439.1:0-5732 GCA_035483495.1 Puia sp. | reverse complement strand
ATTTGAAAATTTGAAGATATAGAAATTTGAAAATGGGTTCAGCCAGTGGCTAACAGTTATGCATAACCGAAAATAGACAAATCGTACATCTAATATTGTAAATAAACCATTATGTTTGACGATGAAAACCGCATAGGCATTTTAGCGGGCCTGTTTGCGGGGCTTACTATTTTTATTTCATCCCTCGGATTATTCGGGCTGGCAACTTATATGGCAGAAGCGAGAATAAAAGAAATCGGCGTACGAAAAGTGTTGGGTGCAAGCGTAACGAGCATCACCACATTATTATCCAAAGATTTTGTAAAGCTGGTGCTCATCTCTATCATCATCGCCACGCCGGTTGCATGGCTTGCCATGTATAAATGGCTTGAAAGTTATAGCTACAGAATCAGCATCAGTGTGTTTGTTTTCATTGCATCAGGGTCATTGGCAATACTGATTGCTTTAATAACAGTGAGCTTTCAATCCATCAAAGCAGCAATAGCAAACCCGGTGAAGAGTTTGAGAACGGAATGATTTGTTTTGATTAGCTAATCGGTAGCAAGATATAGCTCATGCAAATTAAATAATTGGATTTCATAATCTGGGGTCGAGGGGTTCAAACTCCCTCTCTCAATACAACTTTTAAAAGCCACTCAGAAAATATTTGTGCGTCTTTTTATTTTTAACGGGACGAGTCAAGAGTGAGCCAAGACCGGACACCACGTGTATCGAAAACAGACAACTGGCAGTACAGACAACCATTAATCAAAAGATTATCAGCCAGTTTTAAAAGTGGCCTCTTTTTGGTTGCAAATCCGCATAACTTCTTCCATTATGCTAAAAAGACAACTGCTTTTTGCCCTGCGCCGTCTCGGCTGGCATAAGCTTACCACCAGCATCAACATCCTTGGCCTCACTTTCGGGCTACTATCCTGCGTGGTCATCTACCTATATGTGACCTTCGAATTCAGCTACGACAAATTCCATGCTGACACTGACCGGATCTACCGGCTGATGGTTTCGACGAGCCGCGGCAATGGCGTTTGGATGGCCGAACCTGTTGGCACTGCTTTGCGCAGGGAAACGACAAGCTTCAGCGCTGTTACGACTCTCTTTACCGACGACACCAAAGTGCTGATCCCAACAGTAGGACAGCCGGATAAGATCATTCCCGGAGTCAGCGGCGACAAGAAGTATCACATCACCTTTGCGGATACGGATTACCTGAAAATATTTCATTACCAGTGGCTGGCGGGCAACCCGGCGACGGCCCTGCAGAAACCTTTCTCTGTGGTGCTGACTGAATCGGAAGCGAAGCGCTATTTCCAAAGAGGAACACCTCAAGACTGGATGGGCCGTTCCCTCGTGTACGAAGATTCGCTGATGGTTTCTGTAACAGGGATCGTTAAAGACTGGGACAAGAATACCGACTTCGGCTTCAAAGACCTCATCTCCTATAATACCCTTGAAAGTAGCTTTCTTAAATCCAACCTTGGACAGTGGAACATGTCGGGAAGTAATATCAATGTCTATGTTAAACTTGCTCCCGGAATAACAACCGCGCAGGCGGAACAACAATCCTCCAACTTTTACAGACGTCAAACGAAAGTCAATCCCAGTGTGAAACTCGGCATGGCGCTGCAACCACTTTCGGACGTACATTTTAACGCAGCATATGAGGATACCTATAGTCGCCACGCGCACAAACCTACACTGCTCGCGCTGGCTGGCATTGCGCTGTTTATTCTGATCATTGCCGCTATTAACTTTATCAATCTATCCACGGCGCAGTCGATATTGCGAGCGAAGGAAGTAGGCATACGTAAAGTAATGGGCAGCAGCGTGCGCGGCATCGTCCGGCAATTCCTCATTGAAACCGGTATCATCGTTGTTGCCGCCATGGCACTCGCACTGATGCTCGCTGATCCAGTTATTTCAGCCTTGCATGGTTTTATCCCCGAAGGCGTGCGGCTGCATATCACCGATCCCAATGTCTGGCTCTTTATAGGAATTACTATCGTTACCACTTGTATGGTCGCCGGCTGGTATCCCGGGCGGGCGCTCGCTTCTTTCCTGCCGGTGATCAGTCTCAAGGGGCAGGGCGTCCGTCAGCTTAACTCCAAAAGTTATCTCCGTAAGAGTCTTATTGTTTTCCAGTTTACAGTGAGCTTGCTCTTTATCATCGGCACCATAATGGTAGGCCGGCAGATTAGCTTTATGCTCAATACCGACCTGGGTTTTAATAAAGACGCCATCGTTACGATCGATCTTCCCGGCGACCAAACAAACAATAAAAAAGATGTTCTGGCCTCCGAAATACGCAACCTGGCAGGTGTTCAAAAGGTGAGTCTTAATACGGCCGACCCTCAAACGTTGCACCATGCATTCCTCGGCACGGGGCTTGAATATAAGGGACCCACGGACGTATCGATCATGCCCGGAGGTGACTTTATAGACACCGGCTATATATCCTTATACGGGCTGACGCTTGTAGCAGGGAGAAATTTCTATCTCTCGGATACAGCGCGAAAGAGTATTCCGGCTTCAGGGTCTATTTCGGCACAACCCGGCTACCGGGCTTTTATTCTGAATGAAACAGCGGCAATGACTTTGGGTTTCAAGCGGCCGTCCGATGCCGTCGGTAAACAAGTGATCAACGGCCGGGTATCGGGGCCTGTAGTTGGCGTTGTGAAAGATTTCCATTTAGACGATATGCATGCGAAGATCCGACC
The DNA here is from genome assembly GCA_035483495.1 of Puia sp. Lineage (GTDB taxonomy): Bacteria > Bacteroidota > Bacteroidia > Chitinophagales > Chitinophagaceae > Puia. The sequence goes on along the minus strand of DATHPV010000439.1, from coordinate 3,018 downwards.
CTTTCTCTTCTCGACGGAGACAGGCGCGGCGGGCCAACTGAGTGTAAAACTTTCCAGCACCGGACGCTCCGCCGACGAGGTGAAGAAGTTAATGACAAACATGCAATCGGTCTTTAAAAAAATATACCCCACGACCGACTACCAATCCCGCTTCTTTGACGAAGCGCTGGAGCAGCTTTACACTCAGGAACGCCAAACAGCGCAGATCATGAACATCGCCATGGGCATGGCAATTTTTATTTCCTGTATGGGGCTTTTCGGTCTCGCGGCATTTACTGCCAACCAACGCACGCGGGAGATTGGCATCCGCAAAGTACTCGGTGCAGGCGTTCCCCAATTGGTTTCGTTGCTATCACGGGAGTTCATCATGCTTGTAGGCCTTTCGACCGTCATTGCCGCGCCAGTGGCGGGCTGGGCAATGCACCGGTGGCTGCAGGATTTTGCTTATCGTACATCGATGCCCTGGTGGATATATGTAGTGGCCGGCGTAGCAGCGATAGTGATCGCGCTACTCACGGTAAGTTTGCAGACCATTCGCGCTGCAAAGGCCAATCCGGTGAAGAGTTTGAGAACGGAATGATGTGTTTTGGATAAGCATTCAAACAAAATATATTTTGCTCAAAATAAAAAATTGGGTTTCATAATCCATTGGATGGAAGATTCAACTCCCTCTCGCTACTACTTTTAAAAGCTGTTAAAGATTTTTCTTTAGCGGCTTTTATTTTTTTAGTTTTTATAAAAATATTTCTGCCCATTAACGAACAATACCTGTATCAAAATCGCGCAATTCATTTCGCTGGTTTTCGGCTAATCCATTATGATACAATCAAAAATGATTTTGGTCTTTTTGTTGTTGTTAGAACGAGGATATTTTAAATATTTAAAAAATGAAATGCCTGGTATATCTTTTTTGTATCATTTTTTTTGCCACTCATGTGAATGCACAAAAAATAAACGATTCCGTTGAGGCGCGAAAATCATTGGATAAAGCGACTGATGCCATCAGAGATGCGTTTGGAAAAAAGGATATAGAATTGATAATTCAATTGCACAGTCCTGAAATAATAAAATATTTCGGCGGAAATAATGTAATCATTGGCAGAGCGTCATTAAAGAAACAGCTAACGGATTGGTTTAAAAATGCGAAAAAAATAGAATTTATAGAAAACACGGTTGAGAGCACCGTCTTTAACGGAGGCACAGCAATACAAACTGTTATTTATGCAATTAAAACAACTTCGGGTGATGGTGGGCAACCCGTGATAGCAAGGGGGCGTTCCATGGTTGTTTTCATTCGGGATAAAAATAGTCCTACAGGTTGGTTATCACTCAGAGAAATTACTCAGGAAGCTCCCTGATCACTTGAAGTTAATTAGAAATGCTAATATGATGATGTGATGATATGAAAATGTGATAATGAAAGTTGTGAGCCTGGGGCAAAAGCAAATTCAAACTAACAGTAATGAATAACCGAAAATAACCAAATCGTACATCTGGTATCATAAATCGTAAATAGATTTTATATGTTAAAAAATTATTTCAAAACCGCATGGCGCACATTAGTGAAGAACAAAATCTTCTCCGCCATTAATGTATTGGGCTTAGCAATCGGTATCAGCGCATCGCTGGTTATTTATTTAATTGCGAGTTACGATATAAACTTTGATAAATTTGAAAAAGACAAAGACCGCATTTACCGGGTAGTGTGGACGCTTGTTGCTCCAGATCTGAATAATCATCTAACCGGTATTACGTATGCGATGCCTGCTGCAGTAAAAAAAGAAATAGCGGGGCTCGATGTGGTTGCTCCTTTCAGCATATTTAATAGCGCTCCAAATATTTCCGTGCCTGATGCAAACCTGAAGAAGCCAATTGTTTTTAAATACCAAAAGGGCTTTGTTTACGCCGATGAAAGTTATTTTAACCTTATTGGTTATAACTGGCTGGCAGGTTCTGCAAAAACTTCGCTGCAACAACCTTATCAAACTGTATTAACACAATCAGCAGCAACATTATATTTTCCCAACCTGCAGCCAGATCAAATCGTCGGCAGGCATTTTTATTTGGATGATACAATTGCAGTAACTGTTACCGGTGTAGTAAAAGATATAACTGCCAATACCGATTTTACGTTTAAAGTGTTTGTTTCAGAACCCACGCTTGAAACTACAAGACTTCGTCCTCATTATTATAATAACTGGACAAGTTCAAATGGCAATTCACAGTTGTATGTAAAGCTTGCTGCGGGCACATCTTTGGATAAAATTCAAAAACAAATTACTGCACTCTATTACCGTAATGCGCCAAAAAAGACGGAAGATAACTTCGAAGTAAATTATCTGTTACAGCCATTAAACGATATTCATTTCAACAGAGACTACAGCGCTTATTCAATACCAAAGGCAAACATTGATGAACTGTTTGGGCTGCTGGCTGTCGCCTTGTTTTTATTGTTGCTTGGCTGCATCAATTTCATTAATCTTACTACTGCTCAATCTGCACAAAGAGCAAAAGAAATCGGCATTCGCAAAACAATTGGCGGCTCAAAAAAACAATTGATATTTCAATTTTTAAGCGAAGCATTCTTACTCACATTTTGCGCAACTATACTTTCTGTTATTCTTACACCGGTTATATTAAAAGCTTTCTCCGGTTTTGTGCTCGATGCTGTAAAATTCAACATCGTTCAGCAACCAGGTATTTTGTTGTTTTTACTAACACTGATAATTGTTGTTACACTGTTGTCAGGTTTTTATCCCGCTATTGTTTTATCATCATACAAACCCGTAACTATTTTAAAAAATCAAAACAGTACGAATACCGCAGGAACACGCAGTGCATGGTTGCGCAAAACACTAACTGTATCACAATTTGTAATTGCGCAGTTTTTTGTGATGGCAACTATTTTAGTAAGCAAGCAAATCAGCTATTCATTAAATAAAGACCTGGGTTTTAAAAAAGAGGCCATTGCTTATATCCCCACAGATTATAATGATACAATAAAAATGCACAAAACCA
>DATHPV010000438.1:0-10201 GCA_035483495.1 Puia sp. | reverse complement strand
AGAAAAAAAGCAGGATAACTTCCGGCAAGAAGGCCTACTGTCAGCATTAACACTATCAGAGAGACGATCATTTTAGGTTGAAAGATCGCAGATACCCGAATGCTTTTATCAGAAAGCTGATTGAAATAAGGAAGGAGCGTCCATGCAATCAACACGGCAAATATCAAAGCAATGAAACTTATGAGTACAGACTCGGTCAGGAATTGCTGTATTAAATTCTTTCTGAGCGAGCCTAGAACTTTTCTGACTCCTACCTCCCTTGCACGGTTGAAAGATCTTGCAGTGGAAAGGTTCATAAAATTCACGCACGCGATCAGCAGAATAAACAGGGCGATGGCAGAAAAAATATAAACGAACTGAATATTTCCGTTACCGTCGAGTTCTGCAGTTTTATTTGAATGCAGATGAATATCGGTTAACGGCGTCAGGTTTGCACGCAGATAGCCACCACCTTTTTTAAACTGATCCATGGAAACATTTGTCACACTCTGTAATTCCGGTCCGGCGTAATGCTCCAGCATCGCGTTGATCTCAGCATTGACCTTATTGAGATCAGCATTTTTTTTCAGAAGCACATAAGTATTCCAATTTTCACTCAGCCAGTTGTCGTCCCTGCTTCCCGGATTTTCAGCCGTTGCGACAAAAATGTCGAAGTTGAAATGAGACTGTGTGGGTATATCTTTAATAACCGCAGTTACTTTATAATTCTGAGAATCGTTGATAACCATCTCCTTTCCTACAACATCCACACTATTAAAATATTTTAACGCGATTTTTTCTGTGAGTACTAATGAATGAGGTTCCCTCAATGCCGTTTTGGGATCTCCGGCAATCAAAGGCAGCGTGAAAACATCAAAAAGAGTGGAGTCTCCCCATGCCACGCGATCCTCATTCAGGTTGTCATTTCCTTTTTTAATCAACATTCCACCGTGCCATTGCAGACGGGTATACTGTTCTACCTCGGGCATTTCTTTGACCATGGCCGCACCCATTAATGCAGGCGCCACTGCCAGGTCAAAATGGTTGTCACCGAACTTGATTTCATTATTAACCCTATAAATACGATCTGCATTTACATTGTACCGGTCGAAGCTGATTTCATCAGATACATAGAGGAGGATAAGCAAACAGGTACCAATACCTACGGCCAACCCCACAATATTCAGCGAAGTATAAAACTTGCTTTTAACCAGATTTCTAAAAGCAGTTTTTATGTAGTTTCTGAACATTTCGCTTAATTTATAAATTATGGGTCATAAGTGATGGGTAGGAATGTATTAAAACCAAAAACACTGCCACAAGGTAATTTTATGAATACTAGGCAATTACGCGTGTACTGCCTGGAGGAGCTGCACGGTTTTGATACAAAAGGTGTATGGAATTATGGGTTATGGGTTATGGGTGATGGGTTAATCATAATTCATAACCCATAACTCATAATCAGTTTACGCTTTCAGCCTTAAGCGTTAAGCGTTCAGCGTTACGCGTTCAACGTTACACGTTCAGCCTTCACTTTTCTATCTTTTCGTTTGAGATATTTGGCGTAGATGATTTCACTCATGGTCTTATCCTGGAGTTTGCTTTCGAGCCAGGAGATGATATCGAGATAGGCGAAGGAACGGGTTTCGATATGATTATACTCCAGGTGTTTGATTTTGCTGAGCAGTTTTTCAAGTTCGGGTTTGATCTCTCTTCTTGAAATCTGAAAACTCTTTCTTAGAAATTTAAACATCTCTTCTTCAACGACGGTCAGGTTTTTCATTTTCGACATGAAGCGATAAACGGACTTTGTCAATGACTCCATGAGTTCATAGTTTCCTAATTCATAATGAGCCAGCAGATGTACCAGTCGAGCGTAACACTGCAGATCATATCGGAGATCTATATGATCGTTAATAATCAAATGCAGCCAGTCGATCGATGTATTGTAGTCACCGCTGCCGAAATACAACGTGGCAATTTTGTAATCAAACACGAGTATTCGGTGATGATCAATATAATTGGAATATTCTTTGAGCTGTTCGTTGATTTCAGGAACCAGTTTAAGACCTTCCTTGAAAGTGCCCGTCATTAGGTGCCAGTTGATTTTCGCAAGATTAATATATACCCAGGTATGTATTCTGAAATTGTCGTGGTGCTGGCCCAGTGGAGAATTGTAATAGTCCTCAAATTTTTTCAGGATCACTTCGAATTTGCTGAAATGTCGCAAATCAAAAAGTGCATTCAGCATATTATGCATGCCCTTTACGTAGTGGCCCGTTTCTACGGAAATCATGAGTGGTTCTGCATCGAAGAGGTCGATCCATTTCTGAGCGTAACGATAGTACATCAGAAAATCCTGCCTGATAAAAGCAAACCAGCTATAACTCTGATAGAGATATAATTTTTCATAGAAGTCACTGAGATTCGATGTGTCGACAAGTGTGTTTTGTTTGAAAAATTCCCTCAGTTTTTTTACGTCTGCCTCGTTTCTTGCATGACCGTTCTCTACGTACCAGCGATAGAGCAGAAGTGCGAGATTGGAGAGTCTGGTAACACGGTCGATATGGTCGCTGATTTCGCGCGCTTCAAGTGTTAGTTGTTCTGTTTTGTCGAGAGATGTCCGTGTAATATGAAGCGTTTCAATTTTCTTCTCAAGAGATATCAGCTGCGCAAGAAAATTCAGCTTGTTATTTGCCTTGGCAATTTCCTTTGCCTTTTCCAGAATTTTGAGACTCTGGTGTTTTAGTCCTTTATTATACAGAAGGCGTGCATTATCCATGTGCTCGCTCAACTGCAGATCTGTATTTTCTGTTGTTTTAAGCAGACGGAGGCTGGCAAGCAGCTGCTTATACAGATGTGTTTTCAGGTTAGACAGCTGGGACTTGGTGAAAGGAAGTTTTTTCAGAAGGATTTTTTCATCATAATCCTGCATTTTGTCCAAAGCATCGAAAAGCTGGACAATTTTAAGGTCTTCGTTCCCCGAACTTCTCTTGATATAGAGCTTGAAATGCCGTTTCTCCGACTTTTCCAGGGAATGTATTAATTGAAATAATATATCGTTTGAGCGGTTGGCCATCATTGATAAATTTTGCTGAAACTGCGTCCAGGCAACACTTCCACGAAAAGATAAGCAGTTTTGGCATGATTAAAACAAGAATAAGATGGTTTTAAATGTATCTTATACACTCTTAATTTTACTGTAGAAAGAGAGAAAAGAATACAGCAGGCAATCGTGAGGTAAGAATCGTTAGAGGTCTGGGAATTTAAACTGCAGTGTTCCAATAAGTTAGAATACTACGTTTTTTCATATGGCAAGCAATCGTTAGAGGTCAGCTGTTTCTACAGCCGACCTTATTTTTTTTCGGCATGGCAAAGCTATTATATTTTTTGTTATTTACAAAGCATTCCGGCCCTAAGGCTTTATGAATCAACAAATTCCGTCGAAAAGGCTTAAGGCACAAAGCGTAAGGCATAAGGCTTTTTCTTAATTTATCTTAAGATTTACTGATTTAAAAAAAACCGTCGATTTTAGTCTTCAGACTTGGCTTTTAGCTTTGCGTCTGATGCCTTACGCCTTACGCCTTAATCCTTCCGCCTTACGCCTTAAGCCTTACGCTTTCCGCCTTAATCCTTCCGCCTTAAGCCTTGCGCTTTCTGCCTTACGCTTTTCGCTTATTTTTGGCACTTATGAAGATGAAAATCGTCAAATTCTTAAAGGACTTCCTGCTCTGGACAGGGGTCTTGCGCCTGTTTTCCCCTTTCAACCATCCGTTCTTCTTTATCAGAAACTTTAATGAGCTCCGGTCGTGGATTTCAAAAGCGAATCGTAAGAATCTGTTAATCAATGATTTTTATTCATGGAAAAGGGATTACCCGAAGCGATATAAACTATTTGATATTGTTTCTGATAAATTCGGATTGGACAAAAAAGAAGTTCTTTACATGGAATTCGGAGTCGCGTCCGGCAGTTCTTTTTTCTGGTGGATGAAGAAGAATACCAACCCCGAATCTGCTTTTCGCGGTTTTGATACGTTCGAGGGCCTGCCGGAAGATTGGGGAGGATTTAAAAAGGGAGCGATGGCTTTTGATCAGAAAGAAGTAAATGATGAGCGTGCAGAGTTTATACGTGGTATTTTTCAAACTAGTCTTCATCCATTTATTGAATCAAACAAAGACCTTCTGCAAAAAAAGTCAAAGATTATCCACCTTGATGCTGATCTATTTTCCTCTACCATTTTTGTACTCTCTCAATTGTATCCATATCTAAAAAAGGGAGACATTATTTTTTTCGATGAATTCAATGTGGCGAATCATGAATTCCTTGCTTTCAAAATATTTACCGAATCATTTTATGTGAAGCTGGCACCAATTGGCGCAGTCAATAACTTTTATCAAACAGCATTTGTTGTGGATGGATTATGAGTTATGAATTATGGGTTACTCATAATTCATAATTCATAACTCATAACCCAATTAATTTGCCTTAAGTGCGTCAGTGGCTTTTGTTCGTAGAACCAGCCAAACTCTTACGGCAATTGTTAATCCGCATATGATCAATACGCCTGCAAATGAAATTGCGAGAGAGGATGAACTAACGCCTGCATTTATCCGGAATATCAGATCCATCAAAAGTTTGGAAAGTGAATATCCACCATAACAACCGATAACTGCCGCCAGCAGAATGACCCATGTATATCCCTTCATCACCAGTTGAAAAATATGTCTGTCTTCTGCACCAACTACTTTTCTGATGGCGATCTCCTTTGATTTTTTCAGCACATTCAAAGAAACCAGCGCAAACATACTGGTGGCTGCCATGAGAACCGAGATGATGGCGAACCAGCGAAATATGACGGCGACGCTCTCATTTACGTTTGCAGCCTGCGCATCCAGTTCATCCTGATAGTAACCCCTGAAAGGTTTACCGGGATAAAGTTTTAGCCATGCGGCTTTGGTTTCTGCAAACACCGTATTGAGTGACCCTGGTTTTGCCTTTACGATAATCTTTGAATATTTTGAAGGGTCTGCAAGTACCATGGCAACAGGCTGAATGGGATCAAAAAGAGTTTCCTGCGTAAAATCCTTCAATACTCCGATAACCGTACACGTAGTTGTATCATTGGGTTTTATTTGTTTGCCAATTGCATTTTGAGGTTTCCATCCAAACTGAAAAGCAAGCTTTTCATTGATGATCATCGACTTTCCAATATCACTCCTGCTTTCCGGAATAAAGTTTCTGCCGGCAATCAGGTTTAATTTCATCAGGTCGATATAATTATCCCCTGTTTTAATATAAATACTCTCGTTTTTTATACCATTTGCTTCAAGCGGTAACCTTGAGTATGAGAATCCAATATTATTGACTGTACCGGCTAATTTGTCAATACCCTGGATATTACTCAACGCATCACGAACAGGTGTATACGCAGATTCGCTTTGCAGGTCTACTCCAATCACATTTGCCTTTTGATATCCATAATCGTATTGACTTTGGAATGTAGAATTTCGGGCAAAGGCAACGCCTGCTATCACGGTGATGAATGATATGGCCACCTGTAGTCCCAGTAATACTCTTGAGAAAAGATTACTCCCTCCAAATTTGATCGAGCCTCTGAAAATACTGGTAGCATTGAACCTGCTGACGTAAAAGGCGGGATAAGATCCGGCAAGTAATGTTACGACGATAAAAATAACGCCCAGGAAAGAAAGCAATGTATAATCGCTGAAATAATGTGCTTCTATTTTCAAATGATTGAACATGCTGCTGAAAGTGGGCAGCCAGAAATTATTGATCACAATGGACAGTAAAACGGCAAGCAGAACAATTACTGCACATTCCATCAATTGTTGAAAAATAATCTGACGTAAAGAACTGCCCATCACTTTTCGAACTCCCATTTCTTTCAGCCGGCGATTGCTCTGTGCTACAGATGTATTTGCAAAATTCAGGCAGGCAGAGAGCAGGATCAGGATGGCTAATACCAACGGACCATAAGTGGCAGAATCATCGGGGCGGCGGTACAATGAATTGTTCTCCACTCCATGCTCATTGAGAACATTTGAAAGCGGATCCAGCGCAAAGGATTTAAGTTGAACATCCTGCCTTACAGAATGCTGCAACGGAACATATTTTCCGAAATCGCGGGCTAGTTTAGATGCATCGGCGGGGTTAGACAATCTTACAAACACGGCATCTGAAAGCCACTCCCAGCTATCTGTCTTAATCCGCGAACCGTCTGCTTTCAGCTGATTGTCATTGTTTGTAATTAACTGAAACTGGAATGAAGAAGTGAGTGGAGGATCCTTCAATATACCGGTGACCTTTAAGGGCATTTTAAAAGATTCGTCAGAATAAAAAGTGAGTGTTTTCCCGAGTGGGTCTGCATCTCCGAAGAATTTTTTTGCTGCAGTCTCCGTGATTAACACTGTGGAACGATCTGACAAATCGTTGGTACCACGAACCAGGGGAAAATTAAATAAATGAAAAAACTGGGGATCGGTAAAATGCGCCTGCGCTTCGAAAGGATCGTTACCGTCCGCTTTCACATTCAGTCCACGGCTATCCCATCGCACAGATTCTTTTACGACGGGAAAGTCATTTTTTGCCATGATGGCCAGGTATTCAGGACAATAGCCTTTCAGGTTGTCATTGCCCTGCACTTTTGTGAGAACACGAAATATGCTCTTTTGATCTTTATGGAAATTATTATAGCTAAAACTGTTGCGGTATGTCTGAAAGCCCCATACAATGGAAGCTATACCAACTGCCAGACTAACGATGTTGACGACAGTATATAGTTTGTTTTTCCAGAGATTTCTAAAGATGATGGTGCAGTAGTTTTTGAACATTGTATAGTAATTATCGTAATTATCAATTATTGATTATCGATTCTTGTTAGTAATCCTTCCACACTCCCATACTCCCATACTCGCGTTACTGCGCTAATCACGTGCCGTAATGAACCGCATGATTATCAATGAAAATTTTATAGAAAACAGGGTTAACCAGTTTGGTTTTGATACAGAAACTGTCCGGTAATGATACAGGTTTATTTTTCCGATTGCTATTTCATTGTAAATCATTTGTATTCTTTTCCGGCATGTAATTAGGTGGTTTAAAGAACTTTCGTTCAGTGAGACTATCATTCAGGGAAAATAAAAACCGACGGCTATGATTCTGCACTATATAAAAATTGCTTTGCGCAATCTTTCCAGACAAAAAGTTCTCTCCTTTATCAATGTATTTGGATTATCGGTTGGTATTGCCTGTTTTAGTCTTTTTCTTTTGTATTCAATTAATGAGCTCAATTACGATAATTTCCATAAAAACGGGAATAATATCTACCGCGTTATCGGATGGTTTGCGGGTGATAAAGATCATGAACCAGGAGGTGATGCTTCTTCATACACGCCGCTTGGTCCTGCCATGAAAAAGGATATGCCGGGAATTGAAAATTACACACGATTTCAGGAAGGATGGGGTGAACATTTTGTAAAGGTGGATGGTAAAGTTACACGTTCATCCATGTCCTTTGCCGATCCGCAATTTCCAAATATATTTTCTTTCAATTTCATAGCGGGCAAACCTTCGTATGCGCTGAAGAATATTCACGACGTAATATTGACTCGTGATAAAGCGGTTCAATTATTTGGAGCCACAGATGTGGTCGGCAAAGCCATAGAGATAAAAATGAACGATCAGCTGGATCAATTCGAAGTGTTCAGAGTAGGAGGTGTTGTTGAAAATATACCAGCCACTTCTTCTATTCAATTCAATGTACTTGGAAATTTCGACTATGTCCTGACAACCGAAGACGGGAAAGCAAGTGCAGATAACTGGCATATGACGATTGGTATCGATACTTATGTGCTTTTGAAAAAAGGCAGCCAGTTGATGAATGATCAAAAAGGTCTTACTGCGTTTCGCCATAAATACTATGCTGATGAAGAAGCGGCAATGTTAAAAATGGGCAGGTGGGATGGAAAGAGCCCTTATCCGGTTAGTTTTAAATTACAACCCATTCGGGAAATACATACTGCGGTGAATGTAGATTCAGGTCCTCCGGGAAGTACAACCAATCCAAAAAACTTATGGATTCTAATCGGGATAGCGGCCGGAATACTATTAATTGCCTGTATCAATTTTACTACGCTTGCTATTGGTCGTTCAGCAGGAAGAGCAAAAGAAGTTGGTGTCCGGAAAGTAATAGGTAGTGGACGCAACAAATTGATATTACAATTTCTTACGGAATCGATGTTGTTAAGCCTTGTCTCTGGTATTTTGGGAATATTGCTTGCAAATATCTTATTGCCTCTCTTTAACCAACTCTGTGGAAGACAATTGAGTTTTTCATTTGCCCAGTACCCCCAGTTAATCTGGATATTAGCCGTGCTGATATTATTGGTAGGTATTTTAGCGGGAAGTTACCCTGCACTTGTACTTTCCGGATTCAGACCTGTTGAAGTTTTGAAGACTAAAATCAAATTAGGCGGCTCTAATTATTTTACCAAATCACTTGTGACGTTTCAATTTATTCTTTCCATAGGACTGATCATCTCGACGCTTATTATTTTCAGACAACTGCGTTTTCTCCGTAACCGAAATCTCGGACTTACGAAAGAAAATGTGATCGTAATTAATGCAGGTGGAACAGATTCAAAAAAAATACTTCCGTTGTTCAGGCAGTCATTACAATCTGAAAAACAGATATTGGGTGTCGCCGGTTCTGCAATTGGTTTGGGTGAGGGGCAGGGACAAATGGGAGGCGGATACAGTTTTGGAGACAAGCAATTTGGTTCAATCGAATATCCCATAGATCAAAATTATTTGTCCGTTATGGGGATACGCCTGATAGCGGGACGTAATTTCGATAATACGATCGCAAGTGATACAACCGAATCGGTTATAATAAACGAAACGCTGGCAAGTACTGTTCTGGGCATGACTCCGGATAAAACCATCGGTCAGCAGTTCAAAGCAAGGGGAGATAAATTCAAAACGGTTATTGGAGTAACCAGGGACTTTAATTTTGAGTCACTGACGCATGCAGTGAGGCCTCAATTATTTACAATGGATGCCAATTTCGCACCGGATAAATATTTCGTGCGAATTCGTCCCGGAGATCCGTCTGCATCCCTAACACTGCTTGAATCCAAATGGAAAAAAATCGTGACAGATCTGCCGTTTAAATATAGTTTCCTGGACGAGGACCTAAATCGATTCTACAAGTCAGAAGAAAAATGGAGCGCTATTGTAGGATGGGCAGGAGGGATTTCGATTTTTCTTGCATGTCTTGGTTTATTTGGTTTAGCAGCGCTGGCGGCGGTAAATCGCGAAAAGGAAATTGGAATAAGAAAAGTGCTTGGAGCTTCCGTGCCTGTAATTGTCAGATTGCTTTCCGGAGATTTTTTGAAATTGGTTATCATTGCAATGGTTATTGCATCACCCATTGCCTGGTATTTTATGCATAACTGGCTACAGGATTATGCTTATCGAATAAATATCGGCTGGTGGGCATTTGTTGTTACGGGTGTAGTTGCTGTAACGATTGCGTTTATAACGATTAGTTTCCAGTCAGTAAAAGCAGCAGTCTCTAACCCTACGAAAAGCTTAAGAGCAGAATGAGTCATCCCGCACGTGCGGGATGGGTTATGAGTTATAAGAGAATCTTAAATTCATAACCCATAACTCATAATCCATAATTAATAAATTACCCATAATCCATAACTTATAACCTATAACTAATAGACGTGTTTAAAAATTACCTGATAGTTGCGCTGAGAAATTTCAGGCATAACAAGATTTTTACCATTATTAATATATTGGGTCTTTCTATTGGGCTCAGTGCCGCGCTGGTTATTTTTCTGATCGTCAAATACGATTATAGTTTTGACCGGTTTGAAAAAAACGGAAAAAGGATTTACAGGGTGGTAAGCGAGTATAATTTTCAGGGCGGAGGCCCTGGTTACTCCCGTGGTGTGCCGGCTCCGTTAGCAGAAGCTGTTAAAAAAAATATCAGCGGGCTGGATCAGGTTGTGACTTTCAGATATTACAATAACAACAAAATCGAATTGCCTGTTTTACATCAGGCCAAGCCAACTGTTTTCAAAGCGCAGGAAAATATCATTTTTTCAGATGGGAGTTATTTTAAAATGCTGCCTTACAAATGGCTTGCCGGTTCCCCACAAACTGCCTTACAGGGTGCAGGTAAAGTGGTAA
>DATHPV010000437.1:0-4146 GCA_035483495.1 Puia sp. | reverse complement strand
GCATCGGATACTTCTATTGCAGCGGTAAGCACCGTTTGCCGGAACCTGATAACAGCCTGTTCGCGTTGTTCTTTCGCAATCTCATATTGAGTTTTTAGTTGTCTGCCCTGCAAGACAGGCTGTACCAGTGTTGCGCCTGCTAATCCGAAAAGAGATCCAGGGATATTAAACCAGTTATTTGTTTTCATCGATTCGAAGCCCGTGCCGGCAGTAATAGTTAAAGCCGGATACATATTAGCCTGACTTATCCCTACCTGTGCATTTGCTTTCACCAGCGACAACTCGTCGGCACGAACATCCGGTCTTCTGTTCAATATTGCCATCGGAAGTCCGGTGGCCAGTGTATCATTAAAATGAATATCTGTGAGACTGGTAGTCCTGTGAATGTTTCCGGGTAAATTACCTGTAAGTAACTGCAAACTGTTTTCCTGAATCTGAATGCTCTGTTCAATCTGGGGAACCGTTTGTGCAGTCGCCTGCATTTGTGATTCTGCCTGTTGAATAGCGAGATATGTTACTTCACCTGCGTCGTACAAAAGTCGGGTGAGTTTTACAAAATCAATAGTCAGTGCGAGCGTTTTTCTGGTATCCGACAACTGCTGATCAAGCATAAGCAAATTGAAATATCCCTGTGCGATGTCTGCAACCAGTCTGGTCTGTACTGCCTTGGCAGCTTCATAGGTCTGGAGATAATTCGCAAGGCTCGCTTCTTTCTGACGACTTATTTTTCCCCAGATATCTATCTCCCAATTCATATTTACGGAAGCGAGATAGTCGTATGAATGATTGCTAAGCGCCCCATTTTTTATACCCAAAGGTCCGTTGTCGGAGTAGCGATTATACTGACCACCTATTCCGGCAGTAAGTTGCGGATACCATAACCAGTTTGCCTGCTTTACCTGCGACTGGGCGATGGTGATATTTCTTAAAGCGAATTGCAGATCATAATTTCTGGCAATGCCACTGTCAATCAATAATTGCAATGTGGGATCAGTAAAGAAATTTCGCCATGGAATATCAGCTATGCTATTCGTATCCGTGCTCGCAGTTTTTTGATCAAAACTTTCCGGAAGAAGTACTGTGGGACGCTGATAATTTTTTCCCGTTCTACAGGAAGAAATCATATACACGATCGACACAAAAAAAATATACCCTAAAAAAGACTTCTTCATTTTCATTAGTTAAAATCAGAATTTTTATTCTGACCGGAGCTCATATTTTTCACGTATTGGTTTAGGCTTTCCCGAAACTTTTTCCTGCCATGCCTGGAAAATAACAAAGAGAACGGGAATGATAAAAACACCCAGCAATACGCCGGTAAGCATTCCACCTACTGCTCCGGTACCGATGGAACGATTGCCCAGTGCGGATCCTCCGGTAGCCCAGGTTAAAGGAAGCAGCCCGACGATAAATGCAAACGACGTCATCAAAATGGGTCGTAACCTTAAACGGCTTGCTTCCATCGCAGCGGCTACGAGGTCCATGCCCGAACGTCTTCGCTGTACTGCGTATTGAACAATCAATATGGCATTTTTTGCCAGCAATCCGATCAACATAATAATTCCTACCTGTACGTATATATTATTTTCAATGCCGGCAATATTGATGAAAAGAAATACTCCGAGTAATCCCGTCGGAATAGATAACAGAACAGCCAGCGGTAAAATATAACTTTCATATTGAGCAGATAGTAAAAAATACACAAATACCACACTGAGTATAAATATGAGTTTTGTTTGTGTATTGGCCCCGCTTTCTTCGCGGGTGATGCCTGACCACTCGTAAGAATATCCGCGTGGCAGATAACTCGCGGCCACTTCCTTAATTGCAGTGATGGCATCTCCTGAACTAAATCCTGGTTTTACCGTTCCATCGATGGATACAGAATTGAACAGGTTTGTGCGGTTCACTGATTCTGGTCCATATACCCTTTGCAATTCTACCAGTGCATTCACAGGAACCATTTGACCCGCCGAATTTTTTACATATATCCCGTCCAATGAGGAAGGATCCTGGCGATATGGAACATCCGCCTGTACTATCACCCGATAATATTTTCCGAAACGATTGAAGTCAGATGCGAAGCTGCTTCCATAGTACACCTGCATCGTTTCCAGAATATCGGTTACAGAAACGTTGAGCTGTTTTGCCCTGGCGTTGTCAACCTGTACGAGATATTGCGGATTATTTGTATTGAATGAAGTAAAGGCGAAAGCAATCTGGGGTTTTTTCATTAATTCATGAATAAATCCATTTGTTACATCACTCAATTTATTCAGAGGACCACCGTTCCTGTCCTGGATGATCACTTCAAATCCGCTGGTATTTCCAAATCCCTGAACAGTCGGTGGTTGAAATATAAATACTTTGGCGTCTTTAACTGCTGATAACTTTTGGGTTATTTCTGCCACTACATCATTAATACTTTTTCTGGGAATGCGTTCCGTTTGTTTTTTCAATTTTATAAATCCCACGCCGTAGGCAGAACTATTCACACCCGAAAGTATATTCAGGCCACTGATTGCACCACGTTTGTCGACTGCCTGAATTCCATCCAGCAAACTGTCAATTTTTTTTATAACAACATTGGTTCTATCCAGTGAGGCAGACGGTGGAAGATTGAAAGAAACAATGACAAAATTCTGATCCTCTGCAGGAATAAATCCTGTCGGGGTTCTTTTAACTTCCCAAATTGTTAAACCAACTACAATTGCAAGACCGAGCATACCGACCCATTTGTGACGGATGAGAAATCTGACTGCATTTGCATACCGATCGGTAGTTGCTTTAAATCCAACATTAAATGCATTCCCAAATCTTCTCGCGAAACCAACTTTCTTATGTCCTTCTCCCGTATCAACGTGTGGATTCTTCAAAAACAATGCACAGAGTGCAGGGCTTAGCGTCAGTGCATTCAGTGCAGAAATTAAAATGGCAATAGCCAGTGTAAATGCAAACTGCCGGTAAAATATACCGGCGGGACCCTGCATGAATCCAACAGGCACAAATACTGCGGCCATCACCAGTGTAATGGAGATGATGGCTCCCGATATTTCACTCATGGATTGCACGGTGGCGTCATGAGCATTCAGTCCCGTTCGTTCCATTTTTGAATGTGCGGCTTCCACTACCACAATCGCATCATCTACGACTATTCCAATTGCGAGTACCAGCGCAAAAAGTGTGAGCAGATTTATGGTAAACCCAAACAGCTGCATAAAGAAAAATGTACCAATAATGGCAACGGGAACAGCAATGGCAGGTATCAATGTTGATCTGAAATCCTGAAGAAAAATAAATACCACTAAAAACACCAGGATAAAAGCTTCGAGCAAAGTTTCTTTTACCTGGTTGATGGACGCATCCAGAAAATCCTTTGCACTGAAAATGGTAAATGCATGTATGCCTTTCGGAAATTTTGCAGATGCATTTTTCATCACTTCATCAATGGCAATAAGAATATCATTGGCGTTGGATCCGGCCGTTTGAAAAATACCAAGTCCTGTTCCTGGCCGCCCCTGAACCATCGCATTGGAACTATAGGTATACGCTCCGAATTCTACCCGTGCAATGTCTTTTAATTTTATTACCGAGCCATCTGCACCCGCTTTGATGATTATCTCTTCGTAGTCTCTGTTTTGGGAAAGCTTCCCCTTGTATTTAATTATGTATTCAAATGATGCGCTGCTACCTTCACCCAGCCTCCCAGGTGCGGCTTCCACGTTTTGATCGCGAATGGCTGACAGTACATCCTGAACTGATATATTATTGGAAGCGAGGCGGTCTGGCTGAAGCCAGATGCGCATGGAATAGTCTTTTGCTCCAAATACCTGCGCCTGACCTACTCCAGGTACACGCTGGATTTCCGGAATAACATTTATTTTGGTATAGTTCTGCAGGAATTTTTCATCATAAGCACTATCCGTACTGTACAGCAAAGTCACATTAATCATACTGTTTTGCTGTTTCTGGGTAGAGATTCCAGCCTGCACCACTTCCGCAGGAATCTGACTAACGGCCCTGGACACACGATTTTGAACATTTACCGATGCGAGGTCGGCATTGGTACCCTGCCTGAAATAGACCGTTATGGACATGCTCCCGTCATTTCCGGATGTAGAAGTCATGTATGTCATATTTTCGACG
>DATHPV010000436.1:0-2698 GCA_035483495.1 Puia sp. | reverse complement strand
ATAGCACCTATCCCGGGTACGACAAAACTGCATCGTCTGGAAGAAAATATGGATACTGTAAATGTTTTTTTAAATTCGAACGATATACACGAAATCGACAAAGCTTTTTCATCCATACAGGTGCAAGGTGAACGTTACCCTGCGCAATTTCAAAGTTTGGTTGGTCGTTAAAGACGAAGATGGTCGGTGAGAATGATAGCGCTTTCCCCTTAGCTTTTTTCCCGTGATCATTTGCTCGTACATTTGCACATCATGAAGCAGGAAAAACAGGCTGCCGTTCCATTTACAGGATATCAGAAATTTGTCATTTTCATTTTGGCCATCACGCTTTTTACTGTGGTGCTCGATTTTATGGTAATGTCTCCCATGGGAGATATTCTTATGAAATCGCTGAGTATGAAACCTGCACAATTCGGATTAGCAGTTTCTTCCTATGCTTTCAGCGCCGGTATATCCGGATTACTCACAGCCGGATTCGCCGATAAATTCGATCGTAAGAAATTATTGCTCTTCTTTTATTTCGGATTTATTCTCGGCACTTTTTTATGCGGCTTTGCAAATACATATCCATTTTTAATAGCAGCAAGAATCATAACCGGTCTCTTCGGTGGTGTGATTGGTTCGATAGCCATGGCAATCATTGCAGACATCTTCGATATCCAGCACCGCGGCCGTGTAATGGGTTTCCTCCAAATGGGATTCAGTGCGAGTCAGGTATTGGGCATTCCCATCGGCCTCTATCTTGCTAATTTCTGGGGATGGCATGCTCCGTTTTTATGGATCGCAGCAATGGCCCTGGTGATTGCACTTTTGATTGCATCACGTATGCATCCTCTCACCAAACACCTGCTGGTACAAAAAGACGTATCTGCCTTAAAACATTTACTACATACGGTTTCAAAAAAAGATTACCGGGTTGGTTTTACAGCAACAACTCTTTTATCTATCGGAGGTTATATGATGATGCCCTTCGGAAGTGCATTTGCTATTAATAATTTAAAAGTTACCCAGCATCAGCTTCCAATGATGTTCATGATAACCGGACTGAGCACGCTTGTCATTATGCCG
The DNA here is from genome assembly GCA_035483495.1 of Puia sp. Lineage (GTDB taxonomy): Bacteria > Bacteroidota > Bacteroidia > Chitinophagales > Chitinophagaceae > Puia. The sequence continues at coordinate 1,630 of DATHPV010000436.1, read as the reverse complement.
CTCGTCGGAAAATTCAGTGATAAAATAGATAAGTTCAAAATATTTGCAATTGCATCTGTCTGGACGATCATCATGGTTTTGATTTACACGCATCTCACTGTAACGCCATTTGTAATCGTAGTTCTTTTAAATATTCTGCTAATGGCTGGTGTGATGAGCCGCATGATTCCTTCACAGGCCCTTGTAACGGGAATACCTGCGATGCAGGATCGTGGCGCATATATGAGTATCAATGCTTCCATCCAGCAAATAGCAGGTGGGATCGCGGCTGCAGCAGCGGGAATGATTGTGGTACAAAAAACTAAATACAGTCCGATCGAACATTACGATACACTGGGATATATTATCGTCTGCATATCCTGTATCAGCATATTCCTTATTTATCGCGTGAGCGCCATGGTGAAACAGAGGACCAGGGAAAAAGAAACCAGTCAGGTAACGGAACAAAAAATTCACTCCGGAAAAGAAGAAATAGCTGTATAAGATTTATTTCAATTTGGTAAACCCATCGGCACTCCAGGATTCTGTTCCAACACCATGGTGTACAAAAAACAATCCTTCGGGATCGTATCTGTTTTTAACCACAAGTAGTTTTTTATAATTGGAGCCCCAAAAACTTTCCTGCCAGTTTTGTTCGAAATAATCTGTTTCATTTAAATAGGATCCTTTCAGAGGCACCATTTTTCTAAAATGTTCCATGGCAGAACGCATATGGGCCGCATCTTCTCTGGCTTCTTTCATATTGGGTTCGTGTCCTTTTACTCCGACCATCGCTGGACCCTCCTCTCCCGCAAGAATGAGGAGTGCAAATGCGTCGAGCACATTGGGATTGATCGATGTATTTAATGCCGCTTCTTTTTCTTCGGGTCTTGTGCCAGCCAGACCTTTATTGAAGTGAAATGCAAATGACCATAACAGGCTCGTTTCGAAAATAGCACTAGTCAGTCGCTGAATATTTTCATCTTTCAACAAATCCTGAGAGAGCCAGCCGGAATGATAACCATGAATGAATTGTCCGGCTTGTTCACCATCTCCTTTCCAGAAAATATTTTCTTCAGGTGCTCCTGGCTGATCGTCTGTGCCAACAAACCCGCTTGCAAATTTTCGCAGGAAAGAAGGATCCCACATATGGCGTGCAGGCATGGGCGTTATATTAAATGGATCCACCCAGTTATAAACTCTCGCATTTTCTTTCACCCAGTTTATAAAGTCCTGCCAGGAATCCATCGCCTGATTTCTCGTAAGTCCGTGAAATAACATACTAATCGAAACGGACCTGTCCGAATGAAATCTGATCTGTTCGCCCCAGACGGGATTGAAAAGTTTATCACGGTATTGAAACATGATCTTTTCAATCAGCTTTTTATAGTCATCGTCAGTTTTTGCTTTTATTCTCCCGAATACAGCTCCAAAAAATTCGGGGAGCTCACGGGTTCTCAATACAAATTTGGTTACCACACCAAAACTACCACCACCTCCACCTTTCAATGCCCAGAATAAATCCGGATGTTTACAGGCATTCACCGTTTGAACAGATCCGTCGGCAAGAACGATCTCAGCTTCCAAAAGCGCTGCTGCAGCAAGACCATAGTATTTGGAAAAACTGCCGAACCCGCCACCCTGGATAAGT
>DATHPV010000435.1:0-2244 GCA_035483495.1 Puia sp. | reverse complement strand
TTCAACGCGATAAAAAAAGACAGGTATGCTTCGATCATCGATCTGGAACGGCCTTCGCATTTAAACAGGGTCCGTGAGATTCTGATGGAGGGATCTGGATACAGGATTTTTTTTGCTGTTGTGCGTAATGCGAAGGAACTCGAAAACGAAATCAACAAACATTACAAGGAAAAATTGAAACAGTATATCGACAAACAAACCAACTGGAAGATTTCGAGAGATACGATTGTGAAGCCGTCGCTCCAGTTAAGTTTTGGAGAATTATTCATCATCCTCAAACACGGCAGTCAGCAAATCAGGATTAAATTTGAGGACATTGAGTAAAGGCGTAAGGCGTAAAGCATAAGGCGTAAGGCATAAGGCGTAAGGCGTAAGGCATAAGGCGTAACGGATAAGGCTTAACGCTCGCACTCTCACACTTTCTTTGTTCCTTTGCAAAAAGAAGAAAGAAAAACATGTGTTACGACATCTCCTTCACCGTTAAACTAAAAGATCTTCAGGCTTATTTTCCGGATCTTGAAACGCCTCTTCAGCTGGAACTGGATTTTGACGGCATGCACATCATGGGGCACAGTTTCAACGATCATCCGATATTATTTTTTGATCGTGAAAATAAAAAGCTTGCAATACAGTCCATGGAATGGGGTGTGATTCCTTTTTATGTGAAGGACGAAAAAAGTTTTCTCCGTCAGCGGGCATCGATGCTGAATACGCGTAGCGAGCGCATATTGGGAGATGAAAAAAGTTACTGGTATAAGATCCGTAACCGACGCTGCCTCATTCCTGTTACCGGGATTTATGAGCACAGGGCCATTAAAGGGTGGAAGAAAAAAATACCCTACTATATTACCGTAAAAGACCAGCCTCTTTTTTTTCTGCCGGGTCTTTATTCCGTGGCAGAACTTCCGGATATTGAAACCGGCGAAATCGTCAGGAGGTTTACGTTCAGTCTCATCACGCGGGATGGGAACGACCTGATGAAGAAAATTCACAACGACGGAGAAAATCGTGGCAGAATGCCTTTATTTCTGCCACTTGAATTAGCCAAAGAATTCTTAAGCGAGGAACTTTCTCCCGCACGCTATCAGGAAATTCTTCAGTTCGAAATGCCGGAAGAAAATATGACAGCTATAACGGTATATACTATCCGAAGTGCCAAAGGGAGGCCAGATGAAAAGCTTAAAAATGAATTCTGGCAGTGGGAAAATCTTCCTGAAGAAAACCCTTCAAGCTGATCTGACAATTCGTTTACCTGATCTAATAATGATCATAAACAAAATGAATCCGTATAATTATCAATGAATTATTATGGCTTAGTCAATAAGGCAGAGACACAGAATTTATAAAATCACTATTTACAGATTTTCAAGTATTCAATAAGGCAGCGGCACTAAATTTATAATGGTGCTATTGGTATACTCTGACGTAATCAATATAGTAATGAACGGGAAGCGCATTCATCGATACGCCCTTTGCGCCTCCCCAGTCGCCACCGAATGCCAGATTCAGAATAATAAACTGCGGTTTGTCGAAGGGCCAGTATGCGGTTCCTGAGTGATCATTGACAAAGGTGAAAACTTTATTTCCATCAAAAAACCAATCGATACGATCAGGATACCATTCAACCGCATAAGTATGGAAATCTTTTTCAGGCGAAGTGAAATGTATACGGCTGCCTTTATTACTTGTCTTTGCGTGTTCGTTAAAATGCAGTGTGTCGGGCATATAGCCGACGTGTTCCATAATATCGATTTCACCGCAATCGGGCCAGCCAATTTTACCGATGTTTGATCCCAGTGTCCAGAATGCGGGCCAGGTGCCCAGTGCGGATGGTATCTTCGCTCTTACTTCAATTCTGCCATATGTAAAATCCTTTATTCCCTCTGTTGAAATATCTGCAGAAGTAATCGGATAAACATGGCCATTCAGTTTAAATGAATCATTCCTGGCAACGATGTCCAACATTCCGTTGGCTATTTGTGCATTTTCAGAACGACGATACGTATAATATTGTAATTCGTTATTGCGTATATACCCTGTGTCAAATTTCCATTTAGAAGGATCCGGTAATCCGGGTACATCGAATTCATCATGCCATACCAGTTTTGTATAACCATGTTTTGCCTGTGCGTTTCCCTGATTTTGCAGGATGAATACAAATAGAAATGCAAGGATGATACTGGTGAAATACCTTAATTTCATCATATACTATTTAGAATATTACCATAAAGACCGGTTTCAAAT
>DATHPV010000434.1:0-6312 GCA_035483495.1 Puia sp. | reverse complement strand
GGCGGCGTTTATCAAAGAAGGGGTATTTCTTCCTAACTGATCAGATTTCCCGATAACTGTATTTTTTACAAGGCCATCCGAAAACGCTTTTGCCGGTTGATGACAGGACTGACAGCTCCGGTTGTTATTCCCTGATAGTATTGGGTCTGAAAAAAGTTTCCTACCCAGGGACACTTTTTCAGGTGTGATAAATGAAGAATGATCAGGCGCATATGCATTGGCGTTAAAGGCATTCGTGTCGAACAGGGTTTTGGCGTCCTGATTTAATAAAATATTGTATTTAAAACTGTGTGCTTTGAGTTCCTGTTTCAGTCCGGAAAGGGCAATGGTAATCGGGTTGGCATATTCAGTAATGAATTCCATTCTGTTAAAAGAGTTGAAATTTGAATTGCTATCGAGGTAACCGACCGCCTGATCAAATTTCGATATCAGAGTTTTTTCATTCCTGGTGCCGGCAAAATGATTGATCACATTTCGCAAACTTTCCAGGCTGGCAGAGGATTCCTGCATACTTCTTAAAGTAAGCGGGTTATCAAAACCAGTGATACCGAGTGTAATAATTCTAAAAACTTCTAATTTAACTGCGTCGAATACCTGCCAGTTGTTCATTTTATTTGACCGAAAAAAAGACCTGTAATTGTCACAATCCGCCAGAAGCGAACTCAGCTGGTATGTTAAAAGAATTCTCTTCGTACTGTCATAATGGGGAAATAAAAAACCTTCCATAACCTGCAGTCCGGATGGCTCAATAACAAAGTTACCCGGTAGTTCTACCTCCTGAACCGGGGGACCGTTAACCTTTCTGGAAGTGCCCGGCACAAAGTATTCTGCAGCCCATTCAAATCTTTTATATGCGATCCTCGATTGAAGGAAAAGATCCTGGAGTTGTGCCTCAGAAAGTGTCCTTTTTGTCAAAATATTTTGAACGCCGGAGATAACATCAGAAAAACTATCGACCTGGTCCAGCACTGTCTGTTCTATTGTTTTCGGAGGTATAACTGTTTTTTCTGTACAAAAAACAAACGTGCAGGCGAACGCAACGGTAAGCAGTACAGATATTAAAACCAATTTCTTCATCATTCGGGGTTCATTTATAAAAATACTTTATTTAATTTCAATGTGGATTGTTCTGTTACAATTCCGAATTAAGACTTCAAAATGCGTAAATCAATTCATCTCTTTCTGTTATTCAGTTTTTGTTTTTTTTCAGGTGTAAAAAGTCAGGGATTTCTAAAGGCAGACAATAAAAGAATTGTCAATGAAAAAGGAGAAAACGTTATTCTCAGGGGAATTGGTCTGGGCGGCTGGATGGTGCAGGAAGGTTATATGTTACACCTGAATAATGAGGGTCAGCAACACAAAATAAGAGAGCGCATAGAATTATTAATCGGCAAAGAGCAAACCCAGGAATTTTATACCGCCTGGCTTTCGAATCATACAACTAAATCGGATATCGATTCCCTGCATGCATGGGGGTTTAATTCTGTTCGTCTGCCCATGCATTACAATCTATTCACACTCCCGGTGGAAGCAGAACCTGTAACAGGTAAGAATACCTGGAAGACTATTGGCTTCACGCTGACTGATAGCCTGGTTTCCTGGTGTAAAGCAAATAATATATATGTATTTCTCGATTTACATGCAGCTCCCGGAGGACAGGGAAACGATTTGAATATTTCTGACAGAGATCCTACAAAACCGTCTTTATGGCAAAGCGAGGCAAACAAACAAAAGACTATTGCTTTGTGGCGAAAACTGGCAGAACGATATTCGAACGAACCAACTGTGGGAGGTTATGATATTTTAAATGAGCCAAACTGGGGATTTGAAGACACTACCAACGATCGCAATGGCCTGCAGGAAAAAAAGAATGTGGGGCTCAGGCAGCTGTTGATGGATATCACGAAGTCAATTCGCGAAGTGGACAACAGACATATAATAATCATTGAAGGAAATGGCTGGGGTAATAACTACAATGGCATGCTGGGTCCGTGGGATAGTAATATGGTTTTAAGTTTCCACAAATATTGGAACAGCAATGACCTGCAATCCATTCAACATATTTTAAATTTCCGTGAACAGTATAATATACCTGTCTGGCTTGGAGAAACAGGTGAAAATTCAAACGTATGGTTTACTGAGGCTATTCATCTTTTTGAAACCAATAATATTGGATGGTCGTGGTGGCCTTTAAAAAAACTCGGCAACAACAATCCTCTTCAGATTAAATCAAATCCTGATTACAATGCGCTGGTTGCTTATTGGAATGGGAAGTCTGACAAACCTCCACTAAAAAATAACGTATACAGTGCCCTGATGGAGCTGGCACTGAATACAAAATGTGAACGAAATATCGTTCACAGAGACGTCATTGACGCGATGATCAGGCAACCATTTAGTTATGAGTCGAAGCCATTTATGCCAAACAATATATTCGACAAATCAGTCATTCACGCAGTGGATTACGATTTGGGAAGAAATGGTGTTGCATACTATGATAAGGACACTGCTAATTATCGTTTGTCGACGGGTAAGGAAAGTACGGGCAATTCTGGAGGAGTTTATCGAAATGACGGAGTAGATATTTACAGAGATCCGAACCATACTGAAAATTACTACGTCGGCAGTATCGAAGACGGCGAGTGGTTACAATACACGGTCAATATTCAGGAAGGAGGAAATTATAGTCTTTTGTTTACGGTTTCATCCAAGACTTCTGACGGTATGTTATCGGTTATGGACGATAATAAAGCGATGGTTAAAAACATCAAGATTCCCAATACAAATGGTTTTGAGAATTGGACGCAAGTATCATCATCGAAAATAAATCTGAGTCCGGGAATTCATACATTGAGGGTCTACATAGAAAAAGGTGGTTTCAACTTCGAATCCATACAATTTCTAAAGTAAAACTATGGGTAGTCGTTATTTTTATACACGATCAAAAAATTCCTTTTGAAGTGCCAGTGTTTTATTATCTGCCTTAACCGCTTTTAAGGCCGTGATCAGTTGACTCAGGGTATGCTCCGTTATCAGCTTTCCATCCTGTCGAACATGATTTTGTATTTGATTTTTACTATTTTATTTATTCCCTGCTTTTATTATAGTTAAATGTCAAAGCACCAGACGGACACTCCTTTACCTGCTTTTCAATCCTTTCTCCCGTTGCGCCATTTGGATCGATCCATTTTTTCTCAGTCGGTTTAAAAACCTGCGGAAGCTGGGTCCAGCAGCGGGTCGAGTGCTGGCAGAAACCGGGCTTCCAGCCAACGGTAATTTCTTCATTGGCGTATTTTATTGTCTTAGTCTCACCATCCCGAAATACATAGGTTCTAACTTTTGTATTTCCTTCGAGAATTTTAGAAATTGGACAATTTGCAGCAATCTCTTGTAATCTGGTTTTCTGTTCTTCGGGAGTATCAGCTGAAAAAATAATGTCGCGGTCAATAATATGAGTGGTTATATCATTTTTTATTTCCTGATACATATTGACATTTACTGAAATGAGAGGAATGTTCCAGTTTTTCCGGTCAATATACATTCTGAGTGTAACAAGTGTGCAGGATGCCAGTGCAGACAGTAATAATGTGTGAGGATCAGGACCGAGATCTTTTCCACCGGAAGATGCAGGTTCATCGGAAATAAATTCTCCATTTCTCCATTTTATAGTGCATTGGAATTTTTCAAGACCAATAGAGCCTTGTATCGGCTTCTCAAATTTATAAATCATGGGAGTTCTATTTTACTTCATAATAATTTCACGAAGGCATTTAAAGAAAAATATGCGATAAACTCTTACTAAAGTTATGACAATAATATTCGTTGTAAAATCCCAGTCAATTCAAACGAACTACCTATATTTAATATCTCACAAGCTGGAAAATATTTAATCTATTTTACTATGCTCAATCATAAATTTTCAGGTTATTTGGCGATACTGGCAATTTCTCTTTTCTGCGGCCAGCAAACTCAGGGACAGGATACAGCGCGAAAAAATTACCGGATGTGGTGGAATGAAGCATATCCACAGCAACCGGCAAAAAATCCGAAAGCAAAAATTCTTCCGTTGATCCATGTTTACAAAAACCGGTTTGTAAATTCAAAAGGGGACACGATTTTATTTCGCGGACTTTCAATTTCTGATCCGGATAAATTAGAACATCAGGGGCATTGGAACAAACATCATTTTGAAGAAGTAAAACAAATGGGAACAATGCTGGTCCGCATTCCAGTACATCCTATCGCCTGGAGGGAAAGAAGCGCTGTGAAATATCTTCAGATGCTGGATTCGGCAGCAAACTGGTGTACGGATCTTGGGATGTACATAATCATTGACTGGCATAGCATTGGCAATTTGAAGATGGAACTTTTTCAGGATCCAATGTATAATACCACACAAAAAGAAACATACGAATTCTGGCAAACCATTTCACGCCATTTCAAAGGCAACAATACGGTTGCTTTTTATGAGCTTTTTAATGAGCCGACCACCTACAGAGGACAATTGGGTAATGTCAGTTGGGCCGACTGGAAAAAAATGAATGAAGATCTGATACATCTTATTCGTGCATTCGATATGGAAAAAATTCCGCTGGTTGCGGGAATGGATTGGGCTTATGATCTAACTCCTTTGCGTGAAGAACCCATTAATGCGGAAGGAATCGGGTATGTAACCCATCCCTATCCCTGGAAGAGACAGGAACCCTGGCAACCTAAATGGGAAGAAGATTTTGGATTTGCAGCCGACAATTATCCAATCATTGCTACTGAAATTGGATTTGGTCTCCGGGCGAATGATACTATCGGACCAAATCACTATGCATACCAGATTATAAAATATCTGGAAAACAGAAAGATAAGCTGGACTGCATGGGTGTTTGATCCTGAGTGGGGACCATCCATGCTCAAATCCTGGGATACCTACGAATTAACAGAAATGGGAAAATATTTCAAGATGGCGATGAATCAATAAGCTTCAACCAATAAAAAATCCAGGTAGGCCAAATTAGCACCCCGGTTATATTTTAGCGTTAAAAGATTAAGTCCGGCCCGGGGAAATACAATTTCGCCAACCGTAGCCTGTGTCCAGTAATGCCAGTTTCCGGTATCTTCCGGCAGATTTAATGACGTCGCTTTTCCGCCGTTCAGCCATAGTTCTGATTTATTGTCGTGATTACCATACACTGTTATAATTCGATATCTGCCCGCGCGGTTTACATTTACGGTATAGTTGGTCCATTCGCCGTCTGACTCCCATCCTATGTAAAGTTGATTAACCATCGGATCCACTTTATTCGGGTGGTTGAAATCAGCCCAATCTTTGGTATAGGTAATATCCACTCCTTCATGTTCACGAAAAAAAGCAATGTACTCCGGTACTCCGGGTCTCCAATGTCCTGATGAATGATTCAGTTTCGCGCCTTCATTTTCGGGTGTACTGTCGTGATAGGCTACACCTTCCCCACCTAAATCGTAAAAAGCAAGCTCCACTCTTCCCGGAATAGTTTGGGCGCCTTTGGTATAAACCGAATCTGCAAACGGTTTCCCTTTATAGCTGTTTGGAATTTGTGCTTTTATGAAATAAGAGCTGCTACACAAGGCAAGTAATAAGCTCAGCTTACGCCAGAAAATTTTCATGTGTTTAAATAAATATTAAGGGAATTAATTTTTTAAGCTTTTCAGATAGCTAATACTCTTCGGAACCTGTTCAAGCACGTGATCGCTTTCATCCTCAATAAAAAAGTGTTTGATTCCTATTTTATTGGCTTCTTTCAGAATACCGGGAATGTCGATTTCACCAGTACCCAACGGGACATCGTTTTCTGGAGAAGTAAGACCAGTCAGGTTTTTAATCGTTCCCTTTCTCATGTCTTTAAGATGTACAAGTTTCCAACGATCTCCATATTTTTTAAGCAGCGCGACGGGATCACCACCTCCGAACTGCATCCAGAATACATCCATTTCAAATGAAACGTATTCGGGATTTGTATTTTCAAATATATAATCCAAAAGGGTTCCGTTACCATATGGCTGAAATTCGTAACCATGCGCATGATAGCAAAAAATAAGTCCCTGTTCCTTCAGAATTTTACCGGCTCTGTTGAAATCGTCTACTGCTTTTTTTGCATCGTCAAAACTGAGTACACCATTTGTATGAGGTATCCAGGCACACATCACATATTTTGATCCAAATAATTTGGCGCGATAAATAATTGAGTCGGGAGATTTTACAAGTTCATCATAACCAACTCCGGTCGAAGGAATACTGATGCCCCTTTCATCGCATAATTTTTTGAAATCTGCAGGTGGAAT
>DATHPV010000433.1:0-7120 GCA_035483495.1 Puia sp. | reverse complement strand
GTCTGGAAGGGAAAAATGGGAAATTCCAGAGTTGAACTGAAGCTGGTCCGTAAAGGCGACAGTCTAATCGGCACGTCTTATTACTATGATTCGAAATCGAGTTATCGCCGATATTCCGTTAAAGGATATTTTGACGATCAGAAAAATGACGTGATATGGTGGGACGATATTTTAATTGAAGAACATGGAGCGCATCATTTTATGGGAACTGGTCCGCAGTCGGATGCATTACTGGCAGTTGCAGATTTTAATTGTCCGGGTGAGGGAGTGATGAAACTCGATGGAAATTCTTCCCGTAAAGATGATAAACAGAAAGAAAAAAAGGAATTGCATCTGGTGAAAGGAAGTACTGCAGCTCTGTTTCCTGACGAATGGGATTTTCTGATTGAGAATTATGCATATGGGGTGAATCATCCGGAAGTTGTTGACAGTATTGAACAGTATGCTTTTAATCCGGAACCTTCATCAGGTCAAAATGAAACAGCGCAGCCTTCTCAATCTGCGACTCCTGCCGCGAACGTTTTCGTTGCGCCTCCAAGTGCGAATTATGAAGGTGGAGAAAAAACTGTGACACAGGAATCTTTAAGGGAAACACCGTCTGTTGTAGAAAAACCAGTTAGCGAAAAAAGGGAAAACTCACCGCCGATAATGCTTCCGCCTTCGCAACAGACAAATGAAGAACGGTTTATTCGTACAACAAAGATTTTGCAAAACGTAATTCCACTCAAGGGCGATTCGATTGAACTACGATTTTACGACAACGCTGAAATAGATGGAGACTCGATTGCCGTTTTTTTAAATGGTCGTCTGCTGAAAGAACATATACTTCTTGCCGAGCAAGCCTATATCATGAAAATATCAGTAAAAGATTTGCAACAGGATAACGAGCTGGTAATGGTTGCCGAAAACCTTGGAACGATACCGCCCAATACTTCACTGATGGTCGCTGTGGTAGAAGATAAAAAATATGAAGCCCATTTGGAAAGCACGATGGGAAGCAGCGCGCTGGTGAGACTGGTCAAGCCTTAGAACGCTTAAGGCTTAACGCGGAACGCTTATGGCGGGGCCAAAAGAACGCTTAATGCTTAACGCCAAATGCTTAACGCAGGGTCAAAAGCACGCTTGAGGCTTAACGCGGAACGCTTAACGCAGGGTCAAAAGGACGCTTAAGGCTTAACGCGGACCGCAGGATCAAATCCAGCGTCTCACCCGCTTTTGATAGTTTGTGTACTCTTCGCCGAAAGCTCTGGTGAGATACCTTTCCTCCGGACGAATTACCCGATACGTGATAAAAGCGATCAGGAATGGAACCAGTATCAATGTCCACCAATTCCCGAATTGCAGGGCGAGTCCAAGATAAATAAGCAGAAGCCCCACATACATTGGATTTCTGGTGTAAGAATAAATTCCATTTGTCTGAAGGGAGGTTGCCGGTTTTGCAGTGATGATGGTATTTTTTGATTTTACAAATTCAAACATTGCCGGGAATATAAAACTTACGCCGACGAAATAAATTAAAAAGCCAATGATATTTGCCCAATGTGTGTGAAAGAAGAATGCTGCCCTTATTGTAAAATATCCTTGAAGTAACATGGACAGGAGAAAAAACCCCGCGTAAAATAGAGGCGGGGGTACAATTACTCCAGGGCTGTCTTTTTTCATATAATAAAGTGTTGGTTGGCGGAAGGTTTATGGTGTATAGTTTATGAAAATGAACTACCACACTTTCTCATTTGCTTTAAGCTTTAGGCGTTGAGCTTTAAGCCTTAAACGTTAGGCTTTGGGCTTTAGGCCTTGAGCTTTAAGCCTTAAACGTTAGGCTTTGGGCTTTAAGCGTTGAGCTTTAAGCTTTTCTACACCACAAGATTAATCATCTTATTCCTGACATAGATGATTTTCTTGGGTGTAACTCCATTCAACCATTTTCTCACTGTTTCATCGGCGAGTACCATTTCTTCAACCTGTTGCTGACTGGCGTCCAGACTGATATTTAACTCTGTTCGCGTTTTTCCGTTAATAGCTATAGGATATAATTTTTCGGACTCAATCAGAAATTTTTCATCGTATTTTGGATAGGGTGCATCCAGGATTGTATATTCATTTCCGATTTCATGCCATAATTCTTCAGAAATATGTGGCGCATAGGGGGCAAGAAGAATCAACAGTTTTTCCAATACTTCTTTTTTATGGCATTTTAATTCACCCAGTTCATTCACTGTAATCATAAGCGCACTCACGGCTGTGTTAAAAGAAAAACGATCTGTGTCTTCATCAAGTTTTTTTATGGCCTTATGAATAACCTTCCGTTCATCCGCAGTAGCAGTTTCGGAAGTCCATACACGGCCTTTTATTTCATCAAAAAACAAGCGCCATAACTTCCGGAGGAAACGATGAACGCCTTCAATGCCCTTTGTATCCCAGGGTTTACTTTGTTCAACAGGCCCAAGGAACATTTCATACATCCGAAACGTATCGGCTCCATATCTTTCAACAAGCTCAGTAGGATTGACGGTGTTGAATTTAGACTTCGACATTTTTTCGACTTCAGAACCACAGATATATTTATCATTTTCCAGAACAAAACTTGCATTGGAGTAGTCGGATCTCCATTTTTTAAAAGCAGGAATATCGAGTTCCATTCCGTCTACCAAACTCACGTCGACGTGCAGGCCGGATATCGAAATAATTTCCACCTCCGACGCTTCTTCTCCCCAGCTTTCAATTAATATGTTCTTAATAGAAGACTGGAGTTCTGAAAGTTTTTTATTTTTCAAACCAGCAGAAATAAACACCGGTTTCTGTTTTGCAAGAGCTTCCATTTTATCGGACCCTTTGATTTCAATCCTGTAAACAAATCGGCTGCTTCCCTGAATCATACCCTGATTCACCAGTTTCCTATATGGCTCATCGAATCCAATCAAATCCAGATCAAAGAGAAATTTAGTCCACATCCGGCTATACAACAGGTGCCCTACCGCATGTTCGGTTCCTCCTATATAAAGATCCACCTGACCCCAGTAGGCCGAGGCAGTACGACTGCAGAACGTTTCTGAATTGTTTGGATCCATATATCTCAAAAAATACCAGCTACTGCCCGCATAACCGGGCATGGTGTTGGTCTCAAGATGTTTTGATGTCCAGTCTGGCAGATTGGCTAACGGACCTTCACCATCCGGACCAGGTTTATAGGAATCCACTTTAGGAAGCTCCAGCGGAAGATCCTTTTCATCCAGCGGATATGCAATTCCGTTTTTCCATATGATGGGAAATGGTTCCCCCCAGTAACGTTGACGGCTAAACGCTGCATCGCGCATTTTGTAGTTCACCCGTTTATTACCGATGCCTATCGATTCCAATTTCTCAATCACAAGAGACATTGCGTCGCGCATGGAAATGCCATCGAGAAAATCACTGTTTTCCAGCAATGCATCCTTCGTCGGATTTGCTTCTTCGCCATGGAAGTGACTTCCAATGATATTGGTTATCGGGATCTTATATTGCTGCGCAAATTTAAAATCACGTTCATCGCCGCAGGGTACCGCCATGATGGCGCCTGTACCGTAGCCTGCCAATACATATTCAGAAATCCAAACAGGTATTTTTCGGCTATTAAATGGATTGAGTACATAGGAACCGGTAAAACATCCTGAAATCTTTTTCTCTGCTATGCGTTCGCGTTCACTTCTGCTTTTTACATAAGTGATGTATGTTTCTACTTCCCGTTTTTGCGCAGGCGTTGTAAGATCAGTTAACAGTTCATGCTCAGGCGCAATCACCATAAAATCCACGCCAAAAATGGTATCAGGTCTTGTGGTATATACCCGTAATTTTTTAGAAGGTTCTCTCTCAAACGCAAAATCCAATTCTGCTCCATAACTTTTTCCGATCCAGTTCGACTGCATTTCTTTCATCGCTTCGCTGAATTCCACTTTTTCCAGACCTGCCAGAAGTCTGTCGGCATATTCTGTAATGCGCAGATACCATTGACGCAGCTTCTTTTTTACAACCGGAAAGCCGCCTCTTTCGCTGAAACCGTTGATTACTTCATCGTTTGCAAGTACGGTGCCCAGCGCCTCACACCAGTTCACTTCCCCAAAACCACAATAAGCCAGACGGTACTCCATGAGTATGTCCTGCTGTTGTTTTTCGCTATATGATTTCCATTCCGAAGAACTAAACGAATTATTCGCATGGTAGCTATGAATACCGCTGCTCCCCTGTTTTTCAAAGGAAGAAATCAGCTCACCGATATGTTTTGCTTTATTTTCAACGCGATCGAACCAACTGTTAAACAACTGCAAAAAAATCCATTGGGTCCACTTGTAATAGGAGGGTTCCGCAGTATTGATTTGCCTGCTCCAGTCGAAAGAAAACCCTATCCTGTCGAGCTGTTCCCTGAAATTTTTTATATTTTGTTTTGTGCTAGTGGCCGGATGTATACCATGGTCAATGGCAAATTGCTCGGCGGGTAATCCGAATGCGTCGTATCCCATCGGATGCAGTACATTATAGCCTTTCAGCCGTTTATACCTCGCAAAAATGTCGCTGGCGATATAACCCAGCGGGTGACCTACATGGAGCCCTGTTCCGCTTGGATAAGGGAACATATCCAGCACGTAACATTTCGGTTTGGTGCTGTTGTTATATACCTTATATACCTGATCGGCTTTCCACCTTTCCTGCCATTTTTTTTCGATGGCGTTAAATGAATACTCCATATGAACCAACAAAAATACGCTTCGTGCGTGTAAATCTTTTATTTTTGCCACTTACCGTTATCTGATTAAACAGGATTGTTCAAGTATGGCACAAACGAGGAAAGGATCAGCCAAACGTTCTACACCTTCTTATTTAATGGCCATTGTGGGTGTATCCCTCGTGCTCTTTCTGCTGGGCATTTTAGGTTGGATCATCATCAATGCCAATAAGCTGGGGCAATATTTCAAAGAGAATATTGCAATGAATGTATATATCCGCGAAAATGTTTCTCCCAAAGACAGTGCGGCGTTGGTCAGTTATGTGGCTTCCAAACCATATGTGAAGGATTATGAATATGTAACCAAGGAGCTCGCCAAACAAAAATATTTACAGGATGGTAATAAAGACTGGGGAGCACTTTTGGACAGAAATCCTTTACCCGCCAGTATCGATTTCCGTATCAACAAAGAATATGCATCTATAGACTCGCTTTCTAAAATTAAGAACGACCTGTTACAGAATATTGCTGTAAGTGATGTGCAGTATCCTCAGTCTCTTGTAACCAATCTGAATGATATCATTCATAAGATCAGTATAATATTGCTTTCGGTTATTGTGATCATTTCAATTCTGGTTATTTTTCTAATCGACAATACTATCCGGCTCGCGATGTTCAGCAACCGGTTTTTGATCAAGACTATGCAAATGGTAGGCGCCACCCGGTGGTTTATATCGCGACCCATGGATATACGGGCTTTCATTAACGGACTGATAAGCGGTTTGCTGGCGGTAGGCGGATTGATTGCTGTTATCATTTTTGCTGAAAACCAGTTACCTTATCTGAAAGCACTTCGTGATTATCCCTTACTTATCATGTTGTTTATTGTGATCATTCTTCTGGGCATATGTATTTCATTTTTTAGTACACATCGGAGCGTTCTGAAGTACCTGAAGATGAAGTTGGACGATTTGTATTGATTTTATTAAATTGCGAACCCAATTACGTTATGGCAAAACAAGTAAAAGCAGCTGTTGTATCGAAAAATTACAAACCTTTATTTGGTAAGGATAATTATCGGTGGATGGCCATCGGACTAGGACTGATTTTACTCGGTCTTCTTTTGATGATCGGTGGAAAAAGTAAGGACCCAAATGTTTTTGATCCGAATCAGGTATATAGTTTCAGGAGAATTACAATTGCACCCATATTAATTCTTGCAGGTCTGGCTTTGGAGATTGTTGGAATCTTTAAAAAATCCAAAGCTCAAGATCTCCAATGAGCCTTATTCAAGCAATCATTATTGCAATTATTGAAGGCATCACAGAATTTCTTCCTATTTCTTCGACGGCTCACATGAAGTTCGCGAATCCGCTGATCGGAGTACATGTGTCGGCATTTACTGATCTGTATGAAATTGTAATTCAGTTAGCTGCTATCCTGGCTGTGGTTGTACTTTACTACAAAGAATTCTTCGATTTCAAAAAGGTCCGTTTCTATACCAAACTTATTATAGCACTCATTCCCGCGATCATAGCCGGAGTACTATTGAAGAAACATATAGATGCCATGCTTGGAAATCTGGAATTCATAGCTTTCATAATGATTGCGGGCGGGATCATTTTGCTTTTTATTGACAGACTATTTACAAAACCCAGCATTCATTCACAGGACGGAGTTAGCAATAAAAATGCATTTATAATTGGATGTTACCAGGTACTGTCTGTTTTATTTCCAGGTTTGAGCAGGAGCGCAGCAACTATTATTGGAGGACTTCAACAAAAACTGGATCGCAAAACTGCCGCCGAATTTTCGTTTTTCCTTGCAGTACCTACTATGTTGGCAGCTTCCGTTAAAAGTGTTTATGACGTTCACAAAACAAACCCGGAAGTTTTTGTGCGTGATAATATGTCCCAGTTGATCATCGGCAGCATTGTAGCCTTTATAGTTGCCCTGCTGGCGGTGCGTTTTTTCATAACTTATTTACAACGTCACGGATTCAGATTATTCGGATATTACAGAATATTAGCAGGAGCATTTATACTTATTCTGATCTGGAAGGGAATTATTTCTCAATAAATTAAGCAGGTATGCAAACGGCCTCCAAAAAAGTAATTCGCGGATGGGCTATGTACGATTGGGCAAACTCTGTTTACAATCTCGTTATTACCACCACATTTTTTCCCATTTATTTTATAGCGGTCACACGCGAACAGTTCCATGGTGATATGGTAACATTCCTGGGAAGAAGATTTGTAAATACCTCGTTATACGATTATGCGATCGCGGCCGCTTATCTCATTATTGCGCTTCTATATCCTGTACTGACTTCAATTGCGGATACCAGGGGTAACAAGAAAGCTTTCATGCAGTTCTTTTGTTATATGGGTGCAATCGGGTGTGCATTACTATTTTTTTTCAATG
>DATHPV010000432.1:0-3341 GCA_035483495.1 Puia sp. | reverse complement strand
AAAAACTGCCCGACGCAAAGCCTCCGATAAAATGTAAAAAGACACCGATTAAGACTCCCATTCAGAGAACGATTTAAAATAAAACAAACTTTCAAAGCTTAAGGCTTAAAGCGTAACGCTCAACGCCTTACTCACTCTCACACCCTCACACTCTCACACTTTCCTCCGGTAATACTTCAACTCAACAATATCTGCAGGAAATTCTTTTTCATTCCAATGATCATGAACGATCATAGCAGCACCAATAGCACTGGCCTGTGCTATTGTGGCCGCGAATACTTCGTGTAATGGAAAAGCTTCCGCCAGTAAATGCATATAAATGAGATTTCTGCTGAAACCGCCGTCAACAAATATTCGCTTTATTTCCTTCGTCAATATAAAACTGGTAGAAATGACCTGTTGATCTATAATGTCCAGTACAAGTTTGTGATAAGCTTCTTCATAACTTCGGAAACAGGAAAGATCCCTTTCCGAAAATTGCATGATCAGCCGATCGGAATTCTGTTTTAATTCAATCGCAATGCCAGGATCATAGGCTATTCCGAGATAAAAGTCCTTGCTTTTCTGAAAAAATTCATCCAGTCTTTCTTTCTGATAATCGTGCTCAAAGCCGGAAAACAGTCTTGAAGCTTTAACAGGTTTCCCTTTAAAATTCAAATAACATAAACAATCATTCTGCAATTCATCAGCTGTAAGCGGATTGAGATTGAAAGGGTTCATACTGATACTCCAGGTTCCACTTGATATTAGCACAAAAGGTTCCTGAAAACTTTCGATATACGGGATCATAGCCGCTGAACTATCATGTAACCCCGTTCCTATCAAACATTCAGCTTTTTCTTTATAGAAAATCTGAGAGTTCATTTCAGGACGAATAACGTGGGTCGTACCCGATGACATTATCGGAGGAAATTTATCTATAACCGATTCACGATGCACCCATTCATGATAATAATTTTTGGAAAAATTCCAAAGGTTAGTATGGCATCCGATACTGGTAATATCTGAACATTCTTTGCCGGACAAAAACCAACTCAGGTATTGGGGAAGGTGCAGCGAATATTTGATTTCTGCAAATCTGTCCGGATCTTCTTTTTTTATCCGGTAAATCTGCATTCCTGAATTCAGGCTTCCCAGAACCGGTGAAGCTGTGAGCATTGAAAAAATCATTTCACCGCCATACTGATCATAAAATTGCCTTTTTAGTTTTTCGGGATAAGGTTTTAAATAATTATATAATGGAGTCACGGGCACTCCATTTTTCCCGATATGAACTAAACTGGCACCATAGGCAGAAAAATTAATCGCACTTATTTCTGTATTGGAAACCCTGGCACATTTCTTTAAGGTCTCTTTTATCCATGAATTCAAAAGCGTCAGATCTTCACAAGGATATCCGTCTTCGTCTTTCGCTTCAGGAAGCACTGAACTATCTTCCCAAATTATTTGATATGACTCGTCGAAGAGAAATATCTTCTTGTTTGTTTTTCCGATATCCAATATGGCAATTGCAGGTGTTGATGGCATTAAAGTCCGGAGCTAATCGTTTTCGAACCTCGTGTTTTAATTAATTGTTCTCTTATTTTTAAATGACGATAAAGCCCAAGTGGATTCAGAGCCGCTCCTGCGCGCAATCTTGCTTCGGCAATCAAAGGACGAAAGTCTGTGCGAAAACTATCCTGCAAAATTTCCTGGGCAGTTACAGTGTCGTTAACTTGTTGCGCTTCCCTGAGTTTGAAACGATCAATGCATAGTGCCTGCGCATATGCGAGTAATATGGCTTCAACCGATTGTAACAAATCTTCCAAAGGATCTTTTACATTATGAGATGCATCGATCATCCAACCCAGATCTTTTGCATGATTCATATGATTGACATCCATTCCGTCGATAAGCTCATTGAAAATCAGAAATAACTGATACGGTTTGATGCTCCCGACTGTCAAATCATCATCGCCATATTTGGAGTCGTTGAAATGAAATCCGCCCAGTTTACCTTCCATCAGAAGCAACGAGACAATCTGTTCGATATTTGCATTCGGCAGGTGGTGACCAAGATCTACCAGTGTAAATGCTTTCTTTCCTAATTTAGAAACATATAGTAAAGATTGGCCCCAGTCTCCCACGGTAGTAGAATAAAAGTTCGGCTCGAACGCTTTATATTCAACAAATAGTTTCCAATCTTCCGGTAGCTCTGCATAAATTTCCTTGAGCCCTTCCAATGTATGCTGAAAAGCTTCCCGAAAATTCAATTGTCCGGGAAAACAGGATCCGTCTGCCAGCCAAACTGTAAGAGACTTTGATCCGAGCGCAATGCCATATTTAATTACATCCATATTATGCCGGATGGCCTGCTGTCTGACTTCTTTTTTTACATGCTGCAGGGAACCAAATTTATAACTGTGTTGTTGCGATGACTGGTCCTGAAATGTATTTGAATTCATGGCATCAAAATGCAGTCCGTATTGAGACGCGAGTAATTTTATGGCCGACGGATTTTCCGGAATATCCCAGGGAATATGAAGTGAGATCGCGCCACTTGAACGGTTGAGAGCATGTAGCAATCCAACGTCTTCAATTTTCTCTTCCAGATTTCGTGGTTCACCGCCTCCCGGGAATCTTGCGAATCTCGTACCGCCGGTACCCAGTGCCCAACTGGGTATGGCAATTTGAAATTCTGCTAACTTCTGAAGAATCGATTCAACGCCCGGAATATTGTTAATTAATATTTCAAGTTTCTGCCTGTGTGACTTCAGGAATGGCTGATTATACTCTTCAATCTTAGTTTGCTCCAGTAACATGGAATAATAACATTAATTAACGTACAAAGGCCACGGCTACCCCTCCGTCCACATTCAATACATTTCCCGTTGATTTATTTAACAGCCCTCCCACAAATGCCAAACAGGCTTTCGCAATATCCTCTGGTAAAATTATTTCATTGAGAAGTGTACGCTTAGCATAATATGCAGGAAGTTCACTCACATTTATTCCATAAGCTTTTGCGCGCCCCTCTGCCCATGCACCTTCCCAAATCTTGCTGTCTGAAATGACAGCGTCCGGGTTCACTACGTTTACCCGGATTTTATCAGCACCAAGTTCTGCTGCATTTAACCTGCTCAGATGTAACTGGGCTGCTTTTGCAGATCCGTATCCTGCATTGTTGGGTCCGGAAACGAGTGCATTTTTGCTTACTATATTCAGAATCTCTCCACCCATTTGCTGTTTACGCATGATCTCTATACCTGCTTTGCTTACAAGAAATTGTCCTTTTACCAGCACGTCATATAAAAGATCCCAATCCTCTTCGGAATGTTCTTCAATCGGTTTGGATATTGAAA
>DATHPV010000431.1:0-9439 GCA_035483495.1 Puia sp. | reverse complement strand
CCCTGGATGCAAATGGAAGTTCGGCTTGTACAGGAAATTGCCTTGCGGTATGGCCCCTTTCATATGTAGCAAATCCAACGTTTGGGACGGGACTTACTGACACGGACTTTTCATTTATCACCCGTTCTGACGGATCCAAACAGACCACTTATAAAGGATGGCCTTTATATACGTATTCCGGCGACAATTCACCAGGACAAACCACCGGAGACGGGATTGAAAATATCTGGTTTGTTGCAAAACCTGATTATACTGTAATGCTGGCAAATAATCAACTGGTAGGCAATGACGGTATAAAATACGACAGCACATACAAACCGGGAACTGGTTTAACGCAATACCTCACTGACGATCGCGGTCTCACATTATATTCATTTTCGCTGGACAAGGCAGATTCCAATAAATTTACAAAATCTGATTTTAGCAACGATAGTTTCTTCCCGATCGTTCAAGTAACAAGCACACAAAATGTTCCTTCCTTGTTGAGCAAATCGATGCTGGGCACAATTACAGTTTTTGGTAAAACTCAGCTTACCTTTAAGGGTTGGCCTGTTTACCGGTTTGGAGCAGATTCTCTAATACGCGGTAATACAAGGGGTATGAGTGTTCCAACGCCCGGTTTTTGGCCGTTAATGGGTGCATATAGTCCGGCAGCGCCACAATAATACCAGTTGAAAGCTATCATATATCAGAAGACTTTGGATAATATAGTTCACATCATTGAAGGGTGCAAAAAACAGGAGCCGCGGAGCCAAAAAATGCTCTACGAGAAATTCTACGGTTATGTACTAAAAATTGCATTCAGATATGTGTATAGATATGATGTGGCGGTGAATATTGCAAACGATGGATTTGTGAAAATATTCCGCCATATGGAGAGATTCAGGTACGAAGAAGAGGATTATCCTGAAAGACTTCTGATGGCCTGGATGAAAAGAATAGTAATCAATACATCTATTGACGAACTGCGAAAGAATAATATGACTCCGGAAATTGGTGGTATTCCCGAATATGTCTGGGAAGAGCCGGATAACAGTCAGAAGGCTGACCATCTTCTTCTATATAAAGAACTAATCAGTTATGTTAAAGGACTACCGCCAATGTACCGGATAGTCTTTAACATGTTTGTGATAGATGGCTGTACGCATTTTGAGATTGCGGATACTCTTGGCATATCCGTTGGAACGTCAAAATCAAATTTGTCACGTGCCAGAGGCATTTTGCAAAAAATTATTAAAGAAAAGGAGGAATCAAAATCATGGAGCATTTAGAGAATGATATGGACGACCTGTTCCAAAAAGCAGGCGAACTTTATCCGCTCAAAACCTCCGAGTCGGACTGGGAATCTATGCTTGGCAAATTGAATGAGGACGGCCTTGGAAACCAAAAGGGTGCGATAAAAATGAATTCCCGCCTGATAGGGAATAAACGCAAATGGCTTTCGCTTTTGCTGCTTATCCCTATTGGTGTAGGATCAATCCTCTATTTTTCAAATTCCGGTACTAAAAACCTGTCCGCGACTACGAAACTTCAGAATCTGAAAAATAGTCATTCAGGATCAGCTATCAATGAGGTAGCAAGACCTCGTGAAAAGGGTGCCTCCTTAAATGCGAAATTAAAAAATGAAATAACCGAAAATAAAACTAATCCGGAGTCTTCTAAAGTAAAGACTAAAGAACATTCAGAAACTGCTACGACTGGAAATAACCAGACAAATATTACAGAACAGTCGAACAATAAGAATACTAAGGCTCCCTTATCGAACAGGAAATTACAAAATGACTATTCACGCTCTTCAAAAACAAAAACATCCTTTCTTGAAGGCGAAATAATTAATGACAATCTTGCCCTGGGAGAAACCAGCGGCCATAATCATGAACTGTCCCAGGAAAAACTGGCGGTAAAACCCCTTAATCTGTCAGTTGCCAGCAGGAATGAAATGATATCTGTGGAAGGATCTAAATTGCTGGCAACAGATTCTAAACCATTGGATGATTTGCATGTTGCGGGAAATTCAAAAAAGTCGAATAATGCAATGTCAAACAAAGGTTTTTATACCAGCCTGTTTGGGGGTCCGGATCTAAGTTCCGTAAAACTGCAATCAGTAAGTCAGCTGGGATTCAGTCTGGGTATTATGGTAGGTTACCATTTCAATAAACGGTTTGCAGTTGAAACGGGCCTGATGTGGGATAAGAAATATTACTATTCAAGCGGCGAATATTTTGATAAAAGCGGAACGCGCATTCCGTCGAATGTAAATATCCTCAACGTCGATGGGAGTTGTAATATGTTCGAAATACCCTTGAATTTTCGATATGATTTTGCAACCTCTAACAATCATGGATTTTATGTGAAGGGCGGACTTTCTTCCTATTTGATGAAAAAAGAAAATTATAACATGCTTCTTGGACATCCGGGATATGAACGTGATTCAGCATACAGTTACAATAATTCGTCCAGGGATATTTTTTCAATTCTTCAGCTAAGTGGAGGTTATGAGCGCAGTATTGGAACTAATACCAGCATCTGGATTGAACCATATTTAAAAATTCCATTGCAGGGCATCGGCATAGGTAATATGCCTATTTCGAGTGCAGGCTTTTACGTCGGTATAAGCTATTCATTCCGCTAACGTTAAACTGTATAGTCTGTTATGCGAAAAAGAATTTTTTTTGGCATTGGCATTGTTGTGATTTTCCTGGTCGCATGGGGAATTTATAACGTGACACTTCCACATCGGAATGCCGCAGGTGAGCAGTCGATAGCGACGATATCTGCAATAGATCTCTACGGCGAATTTCTGCATTCTGAAAATATCGCTGATAAAAAATGGGTCGGAAAAATAATTAATGTGTCGGGAATTATTTCTTCGGTAACTGAATCGGGAAATTATGTTTCGATCAATCTTCAGGCAGCGTCGGATGGCGGAGTGAATTGCAGCATATTAAAAAATGATCTGGACACCGACGATAAATTTAAAAAAGGAGATTCTGTGAATATTAAAGGGAAATGCACAGGTTTTCTGATGGATGTAAACCTGGTTGATTGCGTAATCAATAAATAAATACACAAAATTATTTCAAAAAAAATAGGCGAATGAAACTTCCGATTTCCTTAATAGTAATAGTTGTGTCCCTGGTTATATTTTCATCTCCCTCATGTACTTCAGTCAGTAAGGAAGAACTTATACCACCCGGCTGCGATACAGTGGGAATGACATATCAGGCTGATGTTGTCCCTATTCTCCAGGCCCATTGTTATACTTGTCATAGCGCCATAAATCCTGCCAGTGGTATTCCGTTGGAAGGTTATGTCAATCTGCATCCATACACAATCGACACAATCGGAGGCAGAACATGTACTCTGGTTGGAAATATATCACATCTGCCCGGGTACGATTTTATGCCTAAAAACGAGCCAATGCTTGACACCTGTCTGATCCATCAGATTGTTGACTGGGTAAACAGGGGTGCACAAAACAATTAAATTATTTATTATGGATACAAAATACCTCCTTGTCTTTTTACTGGTATTCGGCATTTCATTGAATAGTTTTTCTCAGAAATACAGTACGAAGACCGGCTTTATAGGATTTTATTCTAAAACTTCTCTGGAAGATATAAAAGCGGAAAATAACCAGGTTCTTTCAGTATTGGATGCGGCAACCCGTCATATAGCATTTGCGGTTTTGCTTAAAGGATTTATTTTTCCAAAGGAACTAATGCAGGAACATTTCAATGAAAATTATGTGGAGAGCGATAAATATCCGAAAGCCACATTCTCTGGTGTGTGTTCCGGTGATATGGATTTAAGTAAAGATGGAACTTATCAAGTGGTTATTAAAGGTGAATTAAGTCTGCATGGTGTTACGAAACCCCTTGAAACAACGGCCCAGCTCGATGTTAAAAAAGATCATATAAATGGCATTTCGGTATTCAAAGTAAAACCGGAAGATTTCAACATTTCTATTCCAGGTATCGTCAGGGATAAGATTGCCAGTGAGATCAATGTAAAAGTCCAAATTGACTGGGTGTCTACAAACTAAGAAATATGCAAATCAGAAAAACTATTCTCATCATTTTGACAATTGTTTCGGGAACACGAATAGCTGCACAGGACAGCCTGCTGTTAGCTTTAAACGATTCTCTTTCTGCTAATCACAAGAATGAATATGTAGCCGGAACTTTTAAAGCTTTGTACATTGTAAACATGAAGACAATAGAAGCCCCGGCGGCGGGCTCATTAAATTTTGAAATCCAACATCGGTTTGGCACTGTGAATAGCGGAGCATATAATTTATTTGGATTGGATTTCGCAACTTTCCGCCTGGGTTTTGACTATGGAATCAGCGACCGTGTATCAGTAGGAATCGGCAGAAGTACGAATCTCAAAACTTTTGACGGATATATAAAATATAAATTATTGCGTCAAACTGACAATTCCGGACATATGCCTGTATCGGTGAGTTTGTTGGGCACGTCGGACTATTTTACACAACACTTTGACACTCAAAAAGAGGATTCCATTTTAAAAAATGAATACAGATTTAGTTATACTGCACAAATATTAATAGCCAGAAAATTCAATAGTCAGTTTTCGATGGAGCTCACGCCCACATTCATTCACTATAATATGGTCGATTCTAATAACGATAAGAACAATGTGTTTGCTCTATGTGCGGGAGCCAGAATGAAAATCACGAAGCGCATGGCAATAACTGCGGAGTATGATTATCTGTTTCCAAATCAACTGAATTCACAATTAAATCAGGAAGGGCCGCCGCGAACGAATTCATTCTCTCTTGGATGGGATATTGAAACAGGAGGTCATGTTTTTCAACTTGTTTTTACCAATTCTGAAAGCATGGTTGAATCACAATATATCGGTCAAACTTCAGGTACCTGGGGAAAAGGATATATTTATTTTGGATTCAATATCTCCCGTAATTTTAATTTAAAGCCACATGATAAGCCTAAGACGGCGGGTTGAATATGAACAAATAATATTTGACAAACGCTGTTTACTTTAAT
The DNA here is from genome assembly GCA_035483495.1 of Puia sp. GTDB lineage: Bacteria > Bacteroidota > Bacteroidia > Chitinophagales > Chitinophagaceae > Puia. Next base: position 4,409 of record DATHPV010000431.1, on the reverse strand, counting down.
CATAGACTTCCGGATTTACAGCAAATGGCAGTCTTTCGCCTTTTAATCCTGCAACAATATTTTTTGCCGCAATCAGAGACATAGCTGCCCTGGTTTCTTCTGTTGCCGAGCCAATATGCGGCAATACACAAACATTAGGCATTGATAACAATGAGTTGTTCTGCTGCATGGGTTCAGGGTTGGTGACATCGAGACCGGCTCCCCATATGATCCCTTTCTCCAGCGCGTCTATCAAATCTGTTTCATTGTGAATCGCTCCGCGCGCCGCATTTATAAAAATGGATGTCTTTTTCATGCGCATGAAGGCTAGATGGTTAAATATTCCTTTCGTTTCTGCTGTAAGACCGGTATTAACCGACAGGACATCACTTTTCTCCAGCAATTCATCAAAACTAACCCGGGTGGCTTTCAATTCCTTTTCAGCCTCTGCATGATGGCCCCTGTTGTGATAAATAACTTTCATACCAAAAGCATAATAGCAACGCCTCGCAAGCTCAAATCCAATTTTGCCAAGTCCAAATACACCCAGAGTTTTCCCCCGTATCTCAATACCCAGATTGGCAGTTGGCTCAAAAAACCCCCAATCCCCATTTTGTATGGTCTTATGCATATAAAAGGCTTTTCGGGAAGTTGCCAGTATTAATAAGAATGCAGTGTCAGCAGTTGCATTACTAAGTACACCAGGTGTATTTCCTATCGGAATTTTTAAAGCAGTTGCTGCTGCGATGTCTACATTATCATAACCTACACTGTGAAGGCTAATTACTTTTAAGTGTTTAGCGGAGCGTAAAAAAGATTCGTCAATCCGGTTACCTCCTGCGCTTAGCAACGCATCGGCCCTACTACTAAATTCAACGAGTTCTCCGCTCGTCAAATCCCGTTTGATTGTCCATTCCGATATTTCTACTCCCGCATCCCGCAGATATTGCAAACCGCAATCCATAATTCTTCTGGTTATAAATACCTTCATTCAATGTGACTGTTAAAAACCAATTTAATAACGATTATGTTAACTCCGCAAAAAATAAACTGCAAATTACCTGCCTGTTTATTGTCGTTCCAGTCTCATTGTAAATCCTCCCCCCGATCCAACGGGAATTTCCAATACAGAAGAGTTATTTAAGTCGGCCGATTGAATTAAAATACCATTCGGGTTGAAAGGTGCTTTTAAATCGTCCTGATAAATGTCTGCACGCCAGTTTCCATTTGTTAAAAAAGAGAATGGGATTCGTAATATCCTGGATTCAGACCCGGTGATGCCTCCCATCCACCAAATTTTATTTTTCATTCTGGCTATGACAATGAATTTGTCAGGGACCGCATCAATTACTACTGTTTTTTCCCATGTCGTAGGGACATTTTGTATAAAATCAAATCCCTTTTGATTTTCATAGGCTTCAGGATAGTCGCAAACCATCGCATTTGCATTTTCCAGTACAACATACATAGCCAGCATATGGCTTCGCGTTCCGAGTACAAGTGGCCTTGTATACTGAGCACGAAATTTATCGGGAGTTACAGCCCTGAAACCTCCCAGGTGATAATCGGTACTACCTGCAATTAGTCTGGTAAAAACAATATCAAGATCATGATCCGGGGAAACACCAACGGGATTCCATTTATCGTGTTCATAGTTAAGCGTACCTTCTCTCGTAAATTCATTGGGATAAGTCCTGCTTAATCCGGTAGGTTTATAGGCTCCATGAAATTGAATATGCAGGTGGTGTAAAGCAGCTTTTTGAAGAATCTCGGTTTGAATGTTGACCATTTCCTGATCATCTCTGTCCATAAAATCAACCATAAGTCCTGAAAGGCCCCAATGTTCAAAAATAGCAAATGCACTATCCAGTTTCGGATACAGAGCCCACCAGTGTACCCAGACCCTTACACCAACACCCCTGCTATGTGCATAGTCGCAAACCTGTTTCATATCAAGACCAGGCACCGGTTTAAGTACATTGCTATTAGGACCGGGCATAAAACTAATTCCATCATCCTGATACCATTGGTGAAGGCCGTATTCAACAACAGAATGATATTCAATTTTATTTCTTGCGCAAAAATCAATGTAATACTGCTGAGTTACAAAATTGTTGCCCGGAGCATTCAACGTATCGGCAGTTACATTACCATTCCACCATGGGAATGTAGTTTTTCCCGGTTTTATCCAGCTGTGATCTGATATTCTGTTAGGAGGCGCGAGATCGGTTATCATATTTGACTCCAGGAATCGGCCCGCCCTGTTGCTTATCATTATAACTCTCCAGGGACTCTCGTGAGGAAGCGAAGTAATTACTGAAAAATCTGAGCCGGAAGGTAGTGGTGACAGGTTGGATATAAGTCCCCCATTTGTTTTGATAAGGTACATCCCTGCATAGTCTATAAGCGCCGCCTCTGTGATGGACACAAACAAACTATCAGAATACTGCATAAACATGGGCATATCCATAAGACTGTCATGTGGAAGATCCTTATAGTTCCGACGTAAGTACAAACCTTCGTGGGAACTGTGATAGTCGGGAAGAACCAATGCGTGAACCATCGGGTCTCCTAAAATATGAAAGACAGATAATTCTTTTGAGATGTAGAGTGAGTCGTTTTTGATTTTCGGAAACCTATACCGAAATGCAACACCGTCATCAAAAATGCGGATCTCGATAATAAGTTCTCTCTGCGGTGCTTTTGTCTCCTGTAGATAAATTGTTAACTGGCGGAAATGATCGTTCACTGTATCACACCTTCCGGTTAATAACGAGTAGCTTTCAACTGAATCTAGCCGGATTGTTTTTACCAGTCGTACTACGCTTAAAGCTAAGTCCTTTTTGAAAATCAGATTCATCGTCGAAAAGTCAATCAGTTTCTTACCCTGATATGTTACACTGTAACCAGGCTCTCCATGACGAATCTCAAATTCATAAAGAATTTTGTTATCCGGACTTGCCAAACGCACCGGTGAGTTTCCGAATGCAAAAATGCCGAGTGCTATATTGCACAACAAAAGTGAAAGGTAATTTTTAAATATAATTTTCATATTAAATGACCGGCAAATCAGAATAGCGCCCGTTACATAAGTGTCATAACGACCACGGATGCGGGAGGCAAAGTAACCTGTAATTCATTCCCCTTAATCGATGCACCCTGAAATAATTGAGGTTGTATTTTCTCAGGTTCTTCAAAACTATTATGGTCCTGTATCTTTGGCGACTGAAGAATTCTTCCCGTTTTAATTTTCAAACTTCCGCCTTGAATCTGAATGCGAACCTGGTTGGTTTTCGCCGGATCAATATTCACAATAGAAATATGAGTGAGTCCCTCCTTGTCCCTGGAAGCGGATGCAGAAATTGACGGCAAACTGTCATTACCTTCGGTGTAATATATATTTTCAAGACTAACAGGTATCAAAACAGCATCCTGATGAACATTATACATTTCCATTACATGATAAGTAGGTGTAAGAATAATTTTCTCTTTGTTGGTAAGGATTACCGACTGTAGTACGTTTACCATTTGAGCAAGGTTTGCCATTCTCACGCGATCGCAATGATTATTAAAAATATTGAGTGTTACCCCGGCTATCATGGCATCCCTCATTGTATTCTGCTGATATAAAAAAGAAGGGTTGGTCCCAGGCTCTACATCATACCACCCTCCCCATTCATCTACAACAAGAGCTAGTTTTTTTTGCGCATCATATTTATCCATCACCGCTTCATGCTTTGAAACAAGTTCCTCCATACGGAGAGCCCGCTTCATGGTTGTAAAATATTGATGCAAATTAAATTCAACAGCCGGCCCCTTCGCGTTCCAATCGATAACTGAATAATAATGAAGTGAAACCCCCTCCAGCAGTCCTTTAGGAACATCACGCATCATTACTTCAGTCCAACGATAATCATCTGCATTTGCCCCAGATGCCACCCTGAAAAGGTGCTCACTGTTACTCCAGTCTGTCATAAACGTCGCGTACTGACGGTATAAATTGCTATAATATTCAGCCGTCATGTTTCCTCCACAGCCCCAGGCTTCATTTCCTACCCCAAAATATTTTACATGCCACGGCTGATCACGGCCGTTCACTTTTCTCCAGTTTGACATTGGGTTACCTTCCTCACTATTTACATATTGAACCCACTGTGAAAATTCCTGAACTGTTCCGCTGCCAACATTGCCGGCCAGATACGGATCCGCTCCGATGCGTTCACACATATTTAAAAAATCATGAGTGCCAAAGCTGTTGTCCTCGGTAACTCCACCCCACCATTTGTTTATCATTTCCGGCCTGTCTTTTTTTGGGCCAACTCCGTCCTTCCAATGGTATGTATCAGCAAAACATCCTCCCGGCCATCGCAACACTGGCACCTTAAGTTTTTTTAACGCCATGATGACATCATTTCTGACGCCATCCGAAT
>DATHPV010000430.1:0-8844 GCA_035483495.1 Puia sp. | reverse complement strand
CCAGAATTTCATTGCGCAGATATAATTTAATGTCAACCGCGATCTGATCATTTCGACTTCTTCCAGTATGGATCTTTTTTCCTGCTTCTCCTATTTTTCGGGTGAGATTCAATTCAATTTGTGAATGAACATCTTCAACGCCTGTTTCAATCCGGAATGAACCTTGCTTAATTTCGAGTTCTATATTTTTCAATTCCTTCTGTATGGCTTCAGCTTCATCCTTGTTTAACATTTTAACAGATTCCAACATCTGTACGTGAGCCATGGATCCCAGGACATCGTATTTTGCCAACACGATATCAAATTCAGGATCACGTCCTACCGTGAACTTTTCTATTTGTTCATTTATGCCTGATCCTTTTTTGTCCCAGAGTTTCATTTTCTAAACTTAAGGCTCAAAGCGCAATGCTTAAAGCTCTTTTGGAAATTATTAACTCAATTCTACAATTCATTTTTATAAATAATACTACCTCACTGTGAAAACCAGACTATATAAACTCATCAAGAAGATCAATATAAGTAGATATACCTCCTTTAATTTCATCAATATAAATATACTCATCTGCAGTATGACTTCGGGCAGAATCACCCGGTCCCATTTTTAAAGCCGGAAACGGCATCAACGCTTTGTCGGATGTAGTCGGTGAACCATAATAATTCTTCCCGAGACGAATGCCCGATTTTACCAAGGGGTGGTCCAGGGAAATAGACGTGGATTTCATACGAGTTGTCCGGGGTTTAAAGCTGCTTTTTAAGTTTTCTTTTAATGCTTCCAGGATTTCTTCAAAGCTATACATTTCATTTACCCGAACATCTATCACATATTTACATTGTGCGGGAACCACATTGTGCTGCTTATTTTCTGTTTCAATAACAGTTACACTCATTCGCGTTTCTCCGAGCAGGTCGCTTTTTTTCTCAAATCGGTAATTGCGAATCCACTGTATATCATCAATGGCTTTGTAGAGAGCATTTTCACCCTCATTTCTTGCAGCATGACCCGGACGCCCCGAAGCCACACAATCTATAACCATCAACCCTCTTTCGGCAACTGCCATTTCCAGTTTGGTAGGTTCGCCCACGATACCAAAATCAATCTGACCGAGATAAGGCAGCACCAATTCGATACCGTTGACCCCGCTGATTTCCTCTTCGGCGCTTGCTGCAAATACTATATTATGTTTAGGGTCAGGATGATTGTAATAATGAAGAAATACTGCAGCAAGACTGACCAGGCATCCACCCGCATCGTTACTTCCAAGGCCGAATAATTTTCCTTCCTTTATAACCGGCGTAAAAGGATCCATACTATAATGCTTGTTAGGGCGCACCGTGTCGTGATGAGAGTTCAACAGTATACTTTTCCTGGAACTGTGATAGTTTTTATTACGTGCGTAAATATTATTTCCAACACGGGAAAATGGTATTTCATGGCGGGAAAAAAAAGCACATATCAGGTCCGCGGTATCATTTTCTTCTTTGGAAAAAGAAGGCGTAGATATGAGTTCCTTTAATAAATCAATAGCTTCTGTCTGCAAGGTTTCCATGGAAACTTTATTCATGACTGATCGTTGTGCCGGATTTTCCGGATATGAGCAAATCCAATTCTTCTCCCGTTCCTATAATAACTTTATTCACGCCGGAATCAATTGCTTTAAAAGCATTGTCCAGTTTGGGAATCATACCGGAGAATATTTTCCCGGATTCTTTTAGCTTTTTATAATTTCCAGGGCTCAATTTTGGTATCACTGAATTTTCATTTTCAACATCCAGCAGCACGCCAGGTTTTTCAAAACTATAAATCAGATCAACCTCAAAAAACGGGCTCATGGCTTTCGAAATTTCCTGAGCAATGGTATCTGCATTTGTATTCAAAAGCTGATTATTTCCATCGTGTGTGATGGATGAAACAACAATGCAGATGCCACTATCCATCAGTTGCCTGAACCATTCGGCATTCACCCGGTCAATGTCACCAGCAAATCCATAATCGATATCTGCCTTTTCCCTTTTATGGGCCAGAATACTGTTCCCATCGGCGCCACTAATGCCTATTGAGTTGCATTTCAGTGACTGTAATTCGGCGACGATGTGTTTGTTAATATAACCGGCGTAAACCATCGTAACAATCTTAAGCGTCTCTCCGTCTGTTATCCTTCTGCCATCGATCAACTGTTGTGGAATATTCAATTTTTCAGCCAGCCTTGTTGCCAGTTTACCGCCGCCGTGGACCAGGATTTTTTTTGATTTAATGGCAGCGAATTTTTTGAGGAACACTGAAAGCAATGCATCATCATCAATGATATTTCCTCCGATCTTTATCACACAGAGACTTTCCATAATCAGGATTTTAGAATTTCACTGAGCACGGATTGTGCAGCCCAAACCCTGTTTCCAGCCTGCATAGTCACAATGCTTTGCGGGCTATCCAATACCTCATCACTCAATTCCACATTGCGCCTCACGGGGAGACAATGCATAACTTTTGCATTATTAGTGCGCTGTAATTGTTCATTGGTAAGCATCCATTCCGGATCATTTGTATACATTTTTCCATAGTCCTGATAAGTGCTCCAGTTTTTAACGTAGACAAAATCAGCGTCTTTGAGTGCAGCATCCTGATTATGTAATATGCGTGCTCCTTTTGTAAACCGCGGATCCAAATCATAATCTTCGGGATGGGTTATTACAAATTCTGCCTTACCCCAGGAATTGACCCATTGGGCAAAACTATTGGCAACACATTGTGGAAGAGGTTTCACGTGTGGTGCCCAGGTGAGTACAATTTTTGGTTTCTTAATTTCCGGTGTTGTTTGTAAACATTCTGTAATCGTAAGAATATCTGTAAGGCTTTGAAGAGGATGAAGCGTAGCGCTTTCAAGACTTACAACCGGAATGCCGGCATATTTTACAAATTGGGTAATATATAATTCGCTATAATCATCTTCCCTGTTTTTTAAAGAAGGGAATGTGCGGATGCAAAGAATATCAAAATATTTTCCAAGAACCGGTGCCGCATCCTTAATATGTTCTACTGTGTTGCCACTCATAATAGCATCTTCTTCAAATTCCAAAGCCCATCCTTCTTTATCAACATTGAATACCAGCGGTTCGAGTCCAAGGTTCAGTGCAGCAACCTGAGTACTAAATCGTGTACGCAGACTGGGATTCAGAAAAAGGAGACCAATTTTCTTGCCCTGTCCAAGTAGCCTGTCTTCAAAAGGACTTTTTTTATACCGTAGTGCCTGCGCAATCAGGTGATCAAGATTTGTAACATCGTCAATGGAAATAAAATTTTTCATGCCTGATTAACCAGATTGGGTGATGAAACCATATTTGATATTTCTTCTTCAAGAGATTCCAGAAATTCCTCCGCCTCTTTTTTTCTCAATGCCAGAGAAGGAAGCAGACGTATCGTATTGGGTTTTGCTTCTCCCGTAAATACCTGTTGATTTTTTAACAGGTTTTTTCGAAGATCTTTCAGATTCATTTCCAGATCAAACCCTATCATTAGTCCTTTGCCGCGTACATTTTCAAGACCATGTATTTTCTTTAACCTGCTGACCAGGAATTCTCCTGTCGATTTTGCATTTTCCATCAGCTTTTCTTCTTCGATTACTTCTAAAACAGCAAGAGCCGCGGCGCAAGCCAGGTGATTACCGCCAAAAGTTGTTCCCAGCATTCCGTGTTTTGGTTTTAAAAACGGAGCTATCAGTATACCCGCTACCGGAAATCCATTACCCATTCCTTTGGCCATACTATAAATATCTGCCTGTACGCCTGCCTGGTCATGGGAAAAAAAAGAACCTGTTCTTCCATATCCGCATTGCACACTGTCTGCTATAAAAATGGCATTGTGTGTTGTACACAGAGCCCTTATTTTTTTAAGAAAAGAATCGCTGGCAATATTTATACCTCCGACACCCTGAATACCTTCTATGATTACTGCGGCAATTTCTCCGCCATGTGCATTAAAATAATTTTCCAGTGCTGCTTCGTCATTAAACGGCAGAAAGATTGCATTTTCGGTTTGATTAACAGGGGCTATAATTGCCGGGTTATCAGTAACGGCTACGGCCAGGGAAGTTCTACCATGAAAGGATTTCTGAAAAGCAATTATTTTTTTTCTTCCATTATAGAATGACGCGAGCTTCATTGCATTTTCATTTGCTTCCGCACCTGAATTACAAAGGAAAAGCTGGAAATCATCTTTACCTGAAACCTTTCCGAGTTTGTCTGCCAGTTCCTGCTGTAAAGGGATTCTTATTGAATTGGAATAGAAAGCCACCTGGTTTAGCTGTTGTGTAATTCTGGAAACAAAATGCGGGTGAGTATGACCGATGGAGATCACGGCATGGCCGCCATACATATCAAGGTATTGTTGCCCTGTATCGTCCCATAAGTAAGAACCTTTTGCTCGGGTGATGGTGATATCATTTATTGGATAGACGTCGAAGAGTTTCATAAATCTTTTTTAAGCTTAAAGCGCAAGGCGCAAGGCACAAGGCTGTTTTAATGATTAATAGTTATTTTTTCAATTTATTTAATTCAATTATTAAATTCCAGGCTTTGCTTTAAGCCTTAAGCCTAAAAATAGTTTGCTTTAAATTTTAATCCTTCCGTTTCATCCAGACCAAACATCAGATTCATATTTTGAACAGCCTGCCCGCTGGCTCCTTTGAGGAGGTTATCGATTGCCGTATGAACGACCATCAGGTCGCCCTGTTTTTCCAATTGAATCATACACTTATTGGTATTTACAATCTGTTTTAAAAAAATTGGATTTTCACTCAGCACGGTAAATGGGTGATCCTTATAATATTTTTTATATAGTTTTATCAATTCCGGGAGATCCTGTTTGATTTTCAGCTGTGAGCTGACGAAAATACCGCGGGTAAAATCTCCTCTCCAGGGAACAAAGTGGAGAAAGTTATTTCCAAATCCCTTCTGAATCTGATTCAGAGACTGGTTTACTTCTGCCAGGTGCTGGTGGGTGAGTGTTTTATACGCCTGAATATTGTTCGCACGCCAGGAAAAATGAGAGGTTGCATTTAGTCCCTGACCCGCACCAGTAGATCCTGTAATACCTGTGCAGTATACTTCGGTTAACCATCCCTGTTGTGCCAGCGGAAGAAGCCCCAATTCAATCGCTGTGGCAAAACATCCCGGATTGGCAATATTTTGTGCGGATTTTATTTCATTCCTGTTTAGTTCGGGCAGGCCGTAAACGAAGGGTTTTCCGTCCGGGGTTAGTTGACTGTTTGAATGAAGTCTGAAATCCTGGGATAAATCAATGATCCTGATATACTGATTTACCGGATTTTCCATGAGAAATTTCCTGGCTTCTCCGTGACCCACGCAAAGAAACAGAACATCAATATCAGGAGAAGTGGATTCGGAAAATCCAAAATCTGTTTCGCCTGCCAGGTCATGATGAACATCCGACAGGAGTTGACTGGCATGACTCTTACTCTGTACAAATACAAGTTCGGCAAAAGGGTGATGTAACAGGATGCGGATCAATTCCCCACCTGTATAACCTGCTCCTCCTGTTATGCCAATCCTGATTTTTTTCATTTGGTATTATTCCCTGCTTCGTTGATTTTGTGGAATATCGCTGTCTGATTTCCGAATATTTTTGCGAAGCCCTTTACATCGTCCCCAGTCCATCCGCTATTCATTTCACCATAAGATCCGAAGCGGTTGCTCATCAGATCATGTTCACTTTCAATGCCGGTAACTGTAAACCGATACGACTCCAGTGTCACAAATACTTTTCCTGAAACAGTCGATTGAGAATCTTCCAGGAATTTTTCGATGTTCCGCATAGTGGGATCCAGCATTTGTCCTTCGTGCAGCCAGTTTCCATACCAGCTGCTCAACTGATCCTTCCAGTATAACTGCCATTTCGTTAAAGTATGTTTTTCAAGAAGATGGTGAGCTTTAATGATGATAATGGGAGCCGCAGCTTCAAAACCAACCCGTCCCTTGATTCCGATAATCGTGTCACCCACATGAATATCCCTGCCGATCGCATAGGGTTGAGCAAGGGATTGCAGAAATTGAATGGCCCTCACCGGATGATCAAAGTCTTTATCATTGACCGCTTTCAATTCTCCTTTTTCAAACCGCAGGCTGATTTTTTTTATATCGTGTTCAGATAAAGGGGTTGGCCACGCGTCTTCAGGTAAATAATCTTTTGAATTCAGTGTTTCCCTACCCCCTACAGAAGTTCCCCAGAGACCTTTGTTGATACTGTATTTTGCTTTTTCAAAATTCATCTCCACGCCATTCTCTTTCAGAAACTGTATTTCCTGTTCGCGACTGAGTTTTAAATCACGGATAGGAGTAAGGATCGTAGCATCCGGTACCATGCCGGTAAAAACCATATCGAAACGAACCTGGTCATTGCCTGCTCCTGTACTTCCGTGAGCCACATAAGCAGCGCCGGTTTCCTCTACGTATTTCGCAACGGCGATGGCCTGAACCATCCTTTCGGCACTTACACTGAGGGGATATGTTGCATTTTTAAGCACATTCCCAAAAATCAGGAAGCGAATACATGACTGGTAGTAATCCTCCGTTACATCAACAGATCTGAAAGAAGCTACCCCAAGATCTTTTGCTCTTTTTTCAATGGCTTTCAAATCTTCGTCTGTAAAGCCACCGGTATTTACAGTGATGGCGTTAACTTCCAGTCCTTTGACCTTTTTGAGATAAATGGCGCAGTAAGTGGTGTCGAGTCCGCCACTATATGCCAACACAACTTTTTTGTTTTCTTTATTCATTAATCGTTCTGATATATTATTTAGCCAGCTTTTCTTTTTTGAGTCTGTTCATCCGGAGAAGACCAAGATCTGCGAGTATCATGTCTACTTTTTCCTTGCGTAGAATGGTTTTCAGCAAACCCCATTGTTTGATTTTCATGAAGCGTTCATAGAGTTTGCTGTGTTTTACAAAATCCTGTGCAGTTTCCTTTGGTTTTTGATCTTTGGGATCATATAACATAGCTGTACACATGCAATTTTTTCTTTCCTTGCTCATGAGAATTTCATAATTCACACAGCTTTTGCAACCGGCCCAGAAAGCTTCGTCCTGAGTGAGTTCCGAGTAAGTGACGGGTTCGTAACCCAGATCGGAATTGATTTTCATAACGGCAAGTCCTGTAGTCAGCCCGAAAAGTTTCGCCCCCGGATATAATTTCTGGCTCAGTTCAAAAATCTTTTTCTTGATATTTTTTGCCAGTCCGCTTTTTCGAAAAGCGGGTGCTACAATCAATCCTGAATTAGCGACGTACTCGCCGTGACTCCAGGTTTCTATATAACAGAAACCAGCCCAGATCCCTTCTTCAGTAAATGCTATGACGGCTTTTCCTTCCCGCATTTTTTCTTTTATATAGTCCGGGCTTCTTTTTGCAATTCCGGTTCCACGGGCTTTGGCGGAAGATTCCATCTCGTCACAAATAATTTGAGCGAAATCCTGATGGGTAGGATCTGCGATTTGTATTTTGAACTTTTGTTCTTGTTCCATTGAATGAATACGTGAGATAATTGAATACCAATGACGGGGTCACTGCATTTACGAGCCGGCTGGGTACGGTCATAGGTCCGGATGGAATACTATGGATGATAGAAATATCAACGTCGTACCCAAAAGGGAATGGGACGAACGGAAAAAATAACGCAGACTGGCGTTACAAAAAACCCACGCTTATTGAAGGCGTGCAATACCATCCGGGAGAGGATGGAAATGGGTGAGTTTTTTTTCATTAGATGAAAAATGGTATGACGATAGTTGTTAACAGTACAAAGTAACAGCTTTTCCAGAATTTTTGAGATATTTTTTAGGGAGGGTATGTTAAAAATTCAGGAGGATAAAAAGTAGCTAAATGACAGATACAGAATGAAGGGCGCTGGCCATCTCAACTAACAGGGAACTGTCTTTTTCTATCGCATTCCCAACAACAATCAAATCCGCACCGGCTTTAGCGTTTAGATACACTTTCTCCGGATCCTGTATGCCTCCTCCGATTAAAAGCGGGATCTCAATATTCGACGATACCCTTTCAATCATTTCCGTTGAAATTGGTCTCCTTGCACCGCTTCCGGCGTCCATGTATATGAGTTTCATTCCAAGCATTTCGCCGGCCATGGCTGTACATAGGGCGATTTCATTTTTATCTGAAGGGATGGGCAGTGCATTGCTGATATAAGACACTGTGGTCGGAGCGCCGCCATCGATTACCATATAGCCGGTTGAAATGATTTCCAGACCACTTTTTCTTACTGCCGGCGCTGAGACGACATGTTGTCCTATTAGTAACTCCGGATTTCTTCCGGAAATCAGGGACAAATAAAGAAGGGCATCTGCAAAAGGAGATACTTGCGAAGGTGTGCCCGGAAAAAGGATAATGGGAATTTTACAATTGTCTTTTATCTGCCTGACAACCTGATCCAGATGATCCGACACAACCAGGCTTCCTCCGACAAAAAGATAATCAACTCTTGCTTTAATAGCCAGTTCAACTAGTATAGCCGTACCTGAAGGGTCTACTTTGTCAGGATCAATGAGCAGGGCAAACGACTTCCGTTTTGTTCTTTTTTTAAGCAGTAAAGAAGAATAGATCGCTTCCTTCATGTGGTTGATTACCTTACAAATGTGCGAAAACTTTCCCGCTTTCCGAAACACACCACCGAACGATCAGTTAAACGATTATTTGTGTTTTTCCAAAATTTATATTGTGAACAAAGACCAAAATACTGTGCATAAATCAAATCAATGAATGCAGGACTGCGGTTCATGATTTATCAACCATTTTTTTCCACAGGTGTGGAAAATGAACAG
>DATHPV010000429.1:0-11672 GCA_035483495.1 Puia sp. | reverse complement strand
TAATACGATTGTTGTATTTACATCTGATAATGGTCCAAACCAGTTCAGTTGGCCCGATGCAGCAACCACCCCATTCCGTAGTGAAAAAAATACAAACTGGGAAGGCGCTTACCGTGTACCTGCTTTTGTTCGCTGGCCAGGACATATCGCTCCAAATTCTCTTACCACAGAAATATTTTCCGGACTGGACTGGTTTCCTACTTTTCTTGCAGCCGCGGGTGATCCGACAATTAAAGAACGCCTGTTGAAAGGAACACCAGTAGGAAATAAAACTTTCAAAGTACACCTGGATGGTTATAATCAGCTGGATCTGCTAACAGGCAAATCTGATAAAAGTGCGAGAAATGAATTTGCTTATTTTAATGACGATGCACAGCTGGTTGCCTATCGCGTAGGAAACTGGAAAGTTGTATTTCGTGAACAGTCTGCGCCTTATGGATTCAAAGTATGGTCAGATCCGTTCATTACTTACAGAGTCGCAAAAATCTTTAACCTCAGAATGGATCCTTTCGAAAGAGCAGATCTGGTTTCCGACCAGTATTACGACTGGATGGTGAAGAATGTTTATCTCGTGGGTGTCGCTTCTTTACATGCAATCAATTTTCTTTCAACGTTCAAAGAATATCCACCATCTCAACTGCCGGCTACTTTCTCAGTAGACGGATATGAAGATCAGTTGAATAATGAAATTGAGAAAACACTAAAACCTCCGGCGCCCGTTAGCGGTGTTAAATAATCAACAAAAAGGGGGAAGAATAAATCTTTCCCCCTTTTAGTTGAAGAGCCGCCCATCGGGGCTTAGTTATTAATTGTCTCTGGAATTCTGCTTATTTCCAACATTGCCCGTTCCTTTCCCAAGGTCCTGTTTACCTTTTTGATCTTTGCCGTTATTATGTTGTCCTGTTTTTTGAGTAGTTCCTGAGTTGGAAGACTGGTTATTTGAATTCTTCATCTTTCCTTCACTTTCCATCTGATCCTTAGTTGCATTTTTCTGTGACATAAACTTTATTTTAAGTTTGATAATAATCTATAGCTTAAAAAATAATGCCAGGGAGAATAGTGAAGAACAACTTTAAGATTTTCTTTTACCGCAGGGCTCGACATGTGGAATATAACAACTCTTTTATCGAATGCTGCAGTTGCAAAGTCGAACATATTCTATAACGTCGTACATATTTAATAAAATACCAGGCGGTTCCGTGGCATGATTTTTCTACCAATTCATAATAGATTCTTCACTTATTAAAAATAAAAATCATGAAAAACAGAATTGCCGAAAATGAAGGAAATGGTTTTGTATCCAGAGAAAGAGATGGAGATCTCGCAGCAAAGGGCGGCCCTGCAACGGGATTGGGGAGAGCAGATAATGATCATGCTATTTCCAAGCCTTATAAAGAAGATCTTCAAACTCAGATAGCAGCAAAATCTAAGAAGGCAAAGAATAAAAATAAAAGCAGTTTATAGGACATTGATCGTTAAAAAGTTTCGCTGAAATTAAACAGTACAGTTTGATATCCTTTGCTGAATGCGTAATCAAGGGCGAAATTCGTATTGGAGGCTTTGGATATTTTAATGCGAAGACCGGCACCCCCGGCAGGATTCCAGGTTTTAAACATGGTTCCCGAGCCGCTGACTGTATTAATATTAGAGAACACTACAAAACCAAACAAGCCATTATTGGTAATATCCCGTCGATATTCTCCTTCCAGATAATAAAGCGACTTACCCCTGAATCTGTTTTGATAAAAACCTCTGGCAGACCGGTTGAATTCATCCCAACCCGTGCTGGGCAAATCCAGATACGGCGTTGTATTATAAAAATTTGCCCATAAAAACGACCAGAATGCTAATAAATTCTGTTGATTTGGTTTAGAGATGGGGTTCAACTGAAGATATTTTCTCAGGTCTATAAAAATAGATTGCCATGAATTCGTGTTTCCCAAAAATGTTGGATTCACACGGTAAACAATATTCAGGTAAGTTCCCGGAAAAGGGTAAATATTTCTGTTGCGTGTATCATATAGAAGGTTTAGGGTCAAGCCGGATGAAACAGAATTCCCTGATAGTCCATATTGATATCCTGTAAACTCTACCAGGTTTACACCTGAATCACTGCCAATATTAAAATGATAATCCAGATCATAACCGATGCCTGCATACAAATGAGCACCCATTCGTTTTAGTACTGCCTGATAAAACCGGATATATTTATAATTAACCCATTCCTTTTCGTCGATTGGATGGGATGTTCCCAATCCCCATGTGTACTCCGGATAAACAAGAAAACGTATATCTCCCTGAATATTCCACTCATTATCTTTTAGCCAGACGGAGGATCTGAACGGAAGTCCGAACCGCCTGTTAAAATTAAAGTAGGGTGCAAAATTTACGTAGGAAAGAAATGTTGTTGAATCAGGACCCAGACGAAAATTAGCGGTTGTACTCGTCACAAATGCATTTCCGGAACTTGTTGGTGCACTTGCCAGAGGATTCAAAGTAAAATAGACCTTTTTTTCTTCACGTGGTTTTTTGGGAGCAGGTGTAACTCCAAACCATTTATGATAGACGTCAATCATATCCATCTGATTAGAAGTATCTTTCAGAATATAATTTTGCGGACTGAGGTCTGGTGCATTTTGAGCCAGCAATAAAAAAGGGGTCAGGCATAAAACAAATACAATCTGTATTACTGAAAGCCAAGCCTTAATAGTAGGGGTCATTACTACATTTACAGTGTAACTATCGTGCCAGACTGCCGGGCGGGCATTTTTCGATATACATAAGTAAGAATTAATTTTATGATAATACAATAGATCTGTTTTTTATTGAATAAATTACTTCCATGAGAAATTTACTATTTGTTTTTTTACTAAGTTCATTATTTGCCCGGGCTCAAAAAGAAGTCAGACTTTATGATGGCCCTGCACCCGGTTCAGAAAATTGGAACTGGACGGAAAAAAGGAATAACAATAACATGACGCACCAAATGCTCGTGTACAACGTGGTAAATCCCACGTTAACCGTTTTCCCTGGTGATACCGCACTCTCTACCGGAGCAGCTGTTATCATTTGCCCCGGCGGGGCCTTCCATTTTCTTTCTATAGATAACGAAGGAACAATCGTCGCTAAATGGCTGGCAAAAAGAGGTGTTACGGCATTTGTTCTCAAATACAGGACCGCTCACATTGATACAGATGATCCGTTAGGAGATATGATGGCGGGACTCTCACCCGGAAAACGTAAAGACTCTTATGAAGCTGAAATGAAAGTTACCATTCCGCTGTGTATTTCCGATGGAAAAGCTGCCATCGCGTATGTTCGTAAACATGCTGCTGAATTTGGGGTTTCGCCGGACCGTATTGGTATTATTGGCTTTTCCGCCGGGGGAACGGTTACAGCAGCATCGGCTTTCAATTATACAAGCGACAACAAACCGGATTTTGTAGCACCTATATATGCGTATGTGCCAGATATGCTTCTATCAGATGTATCCTCGGATGCGCCTCCCATGTTTCTGTCCTGTGCCAGTGATGATCAACTCGGTCTTGCACCGAATAGCATTACACTTTATAATAAATGGCTTGCATCCAAACATTCAGCCGAGATACATATATATGCGAAAGGCGGACACGGGTTTGGAATGAATGTTCAGCACCTGCCCGTGGATGAATGGATTGACCGTTACGGTGACTGGCTGGTTTTTATCGGTATGATGAAACCCAAATCATAATCATTAAATTCGTATTACAATCCAAATTAAAATGGACACAAACAGATTATCTCCTACGCTTGCAAAAGAACTGAATGCACAAATGACAAATGAGGCACATAATGCCCAAATTTATCTTGCTTATGCTGCCTGGGCCAGCGAACAGGGTTATGATGGAATTGCCAACTTTTTATTCCGTCATGAAAATGAAGAACGTAATCATATGATGAAAATCCTGGAATATATTTTAAAACGGGGTGCTCAGGTAGTGGTAGCACCAATTCCAGGTCCGGGCCCCAATCCAAAAAGCGTAAACGATTGTTTTGAAAAAGTATTTAAATCAGAAGTCGAGAATACATCCAATATATACAAGATCGTTGAAATGAGCATGAAGGAAAAAGACTGGGCAACCTGGAATTTCATGCAATGGTTTGTGAAAGAACAAACTGAAGAAGAAACACTGGCTATTGATCTTATGGACAAGATTAAAATCGCCGGGGGCGAGAAAGCGACTGACAGTGCCCTGTATGCCTTTAACCGTGATCTGGAAACCACTCCGGATGAAGCCGTACTTGCCCAGGATGTTACCGTTGAAAAACCGTAGCTGGCTGTAGGTTGTTCATACAATCTTATTATTGCAACTGCCATGTATGAAAAAAATACTTTTTTTTCAATTTTGCCTTTTATGCTTTAATTCCTACTCCCAGCAAAATCCATGGCCGGTAGTCAAACACTATGAGGGAAAATATGTGGAGAAAATTGCCATGCCGGTTGGTGGCATAGGCACGGGTAATATTTCCATTGGCGGTAATGGCCAGTGGAAAGACGTGGAGATTATGAATAAACCGGGAATGGGTTTTTACGGATCCGTTACACCCAAACAGGCACCCTGTTTCATGGTGTTCACTGAAACTTCTTCCGGTGAAAAACATTCAAAACTTTTAGCGGGGCCTATTTCTCCTTCAGAATATACCGGATCACAGGGAAGTCTTGCCCCTAATCATGGGCTTCCCAGATTTGCAACTGCCAGTTTCGACACGGGATATCCTTTTGCCATTGTAAATCTGTCAGATGACGGGATGCCTATTTCCGCAAAAGCCAAAGTCTTCAATCCATATATTCCGGGAAACGATTTATACAGTGGAATACCTATCGCGGTCATTCGATACGAAATAAAAAATAAAACGAGCAACCCTTTGACGGTGGCTGTGGCCGGCTCTTTAGATAATTTTATAGGCATGGACGGGTCAGTTGTTGAATTCGATTCGTTCGACAGATCTATCATCCCACAGGGCACAAAAAATAATCGCAATATTTTTAAACGATCAGAAAAACTATCGGGAATATATATGTCGTCCGACAGTGTTCCGCATGATTCGAATGCCTGGGGAACAATTGCTCTTACGACTCCGAATAAAGGTGGCGATTATGATATCAGTTATCGCACGCAGTTCAGTCCAAAGGGATGGAATGATAATCTCACGGATATGTGGGATGATTTTTCAGATGATGGAAAATTCAGGGATGTACAATTCGATTCTAAAGTCAATGATCCCAGGGCAGCTTTATCAGTTAAGTTCAAATTGGCTCCAAATGAAACCAGGGAAATAGAATTTTTTCTGACCTGGGATTTTCCAAACCGAAAGGATTGGAATGATAAAGTGATTATCGGGAATTATTATTCGACATTTTATGAAGACGCATGGGACGTAGCAGAAAAAACGATTCCGTTATTACCGAAGTTGGAAGCAAAGACAATCGATTTTGTAAATCTGATCGCCAAAAGTGATTACCCTGAAATAGTAAAGGAGGCTGCGTTATTCAACAGCAGCACACTTCGTTCTCAAACAACATTCCGAAATAAGGAAGGTTATTTTTTCGGATGGGAGGGTGTGTTTGCATCCACCGGTTCATGTTATGGAAATTGCACCCATGTATGGAATTATGAGGAAGCCACGCCTTTTCTATTCGGTAGTCTCGCTTTGAAAATGCGCGAAGTGGAATATCAAAAAGCGCTGGATGACAGTTCAGGACTCATGAGTTTCAGGGTTTCTCTGCCATTTGATAAAAAAAATAATTGGAAATGCGCCGCGGCAGACGGACAAATGGGAACCATTATGAAAGTATATCGTGAATGGCAATTGTCTGGCGATGATAAATTTCTTCACGATGTCTGGCCAGGTGTAAAAAAAGCTTTGTCATTTGCATGGATCAAAGGTGGCTGGGATGCAGACAGGGATGGCGTCATGGAGGGATGCCAGCATAATACGATGGATATTGAATACTATGGTCCCAATCCCGAGATTGAATTTTGGTACCTCGGTGCACTCAAAGCGGCGTCTAAAATGGCGGAGTATTTAAAGGACAGCGAATTTCAAAAAACCTGTACAAAACTTTTTGAAAACGGGAGCAGGTGGACGGATCAGCATTTATTTAATGGTGAATACTATATCCAGCAGGTGAGGCCTGTTGAAAATAAATCTTCCATTGCTTCGGGACTTTTGGTGGGTATGGGTTCAAAAAACCTAAAAGATCCCGACTTTCAGATTGGCGAAGGCTGCCTGGTAGATCAGCTCGTTGGCCAAAATATGGCCTGGATCTGCGGGCTGGGATATCTTGCAGATTCATCTCATATCAGAAAAACCCTGCAAAGTATCTGGAGGTACAATCACGTTTCGTCTTTTGGAAACCAGTTTAATAATATGCGTTCATACGCGCTCGGGGATGAATCCGGAATGATGCTTACATCATATCCTGATCCGGCAAAACGGCCCCATGTTCCATTATCGTATGGTTTTGAGTCGTGGACAGGTCTTGAATATACAGCCGCCGCGGGCATGATGTATGAAGGGATGTATAAAGAAGCCTTACATATTATTTCGGATACCCGAAACCGTTATGACGGATACAAAAGAAATCCCTTTAACGAGGAAGAGTGCGGTAATCATTATGCACGGGCAATGGCTTCCTGGTCTGCTTTAATTGCTTTCAGTCAGTTCAACTATTCCGCAGTTGAGCATGATTTCTCCATCACAGCCAGACATGGAAATTATTTTTGGTCCAATGGGTACGCATGGGGAAATGCAGAAGTAAGTGATAATAAAGTATTGATTTCTGTTCACTATGGCAACCTGCGCATTCGTACAATTCATCTGGCCGGCGGTGGTTCCCTGAACCTGAATGCGGATATTACCCTGAAAGAAAATGATTCAAAGGAATTCCTCCTCCGGTAAAACGATTTTCACCTTTTATTGAACCCGTGCCACTCTCCCTTGCAGGGCACCATCTTTGCAAAAGCAATCCCAAAAACGTTATGATCAGGAAATTGAAGACGGGCGAATACCGCCTTTACTCAAGAAAAATCAATCCCAAAACCAAGAAACGTCGGAACCTGGGTACGTTCAGCTCAAGGGCTGCTGCGGAAAAACATGAAAAAGAAGTACAGTATTTTAAACGGCATTAACGGATTTGACGTACTTATTTAACAGGCATTGATACGACATGTCACATATAAACTATGAGTTGGGCATTGATAGCCGGAGGCAGCAAGGGCATTGGTTTTAGCATTGCAGAGGCATTGGCAAAACGCAAATACAATTTAGTATTGGTGTCCAGAAACATGGCTGAACTTCAATCTGCAAAAAATACCCTCGAGAATAGATTCAATATAAAAGCAGAAATATTTGAATGCGATCTGTCGTCGGATAAATCGGCCGAACTGATTTTCGTTTGGTGTTCCACAAAAAATCTCGAAGTAAATATACTTTGCAACGCTGCGGGCCTGGGCGGGTCGAAAGACTTTTTGGATTTGCCCATCGAAGACCTGAGAAGAATGATCCGTACCAACCTTGAGTCGCCCACCGCACTTATCTTGTCATTTATTCCCATACTAAAAAAAAATGCTCCCTCTTATATATTGAATGTTGGAAGTCTTGCTGGTTTTTCTCCTATTCCTTCAAAAAGCGTTTATTCTTCTACCAAATCCGCCATTCTATTTTTTAGTTTTTCACTCAGACAATTGTTGAAATCGGATGATATTTCCGTTAGTTGTCTTTGTCCCGGACCAGTATTTACGAAACCATCCATCGAAAAGGAAACCATAAATCAATTGGGCCGGGCGGGTAAAAAGATGGCGGTAAAAGTCAGTGTCGTAGGTGAACTGGCCGTGCAGGGTATGCTTGATCATAAAATGATTATTGTGCCAGGCAAATTCTCTTCTCTCATTTCTTATTTACTCAGAATTGTTCCCAATCGTTTATTGTCGCATATATTTTATTCTCATCAAAAGAAAAACACAGATAACCGAAACGTCAATCAAACCATTCAATAATTTATTTATGAAGTATTTAATTATTCTCTTTTTAATATGCTTCATAAGCACAACTTCCTATTCTCAACAGGATTCAACACATGTCAGCGACAGTACAAGACCATATGCGCTGGTTGCAGGTGGCAGCAAGGGAATAGGTTATGGGATCGCCGAAGCGCTTGCAAAAAGGGGGTATAATCTGATTCTGATTGCAAGGCATATGGATACGCTGATGGCAGCCAAAAATAAACTGGAATCTGTATATCCGATTCATGTGGAAATATTGGCGATAGACTTGAGTTATGATACCGCAGCAGGCGAAATTGCCAAATGGTGTACAGATCATCACATACATTTAAAGATATTGTGCAACGTAGCAGGATTAGGTGGTGCGAATGACTATTTATCTTTTCCGCTCGATTCGCTGAGGTATATGGTAAGACTGAATATTGAATCCTGTATGGCACTCAGTCTCACTCTCCTGCCTCTACTGGAAAAAAATGCACCATCTTATATTCTCAATGTCGCAAGCATGGCAGGATTCGCTCCCATTCCGGTTAAAAATATGTATTCAGCCACCAAATCTGCTGTTGTATTTTTCAGCTATTCACTACGATATCAGCTAAAAGATAAAAACATTAGCGTTAGCTGTTTATGTCCGGGCCCTGTTTTTACAAAACCTGAGATAGTAAAAGATACAAAAGCAAAACTGGGATGGTTTGGTATGAAGATGGCGCTCGATCCTGGAACCGTAGGAGAAGTGGCCGTTAAAAAAACGCTTAAGAAAAAACTGATCATTGTTCCAGGCACACTTGCGAAAATCAGCTCTGATCTGATCAGATTTTTTCCGCGACGCTGGGTTGTGAATTTGTATGGCAGCGCCGGTAAGAAAAAAACATCCTAGTGGATCTTTTTCTCTCCGTCGGGAAAATATATGTTCGTTTAAAATAAAAAAAGCAGACATTTTATGCCTGCTTTTTTTATCGGAGCCGAATTATTCCAAACTTTAATTCTAAGCGTTAACGCGATCTGCCCAATCTTTTGCTTTTACTTCCAATTTTGATTTGCCGTTTTTAACTGCCTGCGCCCCAGAGTCCAGTAAATCGTCTGCTTCATCGGAAACTTTATCCTTATAATCGTTCACACCATTTACAAGTTTTCTCCAGGTTTCGGATCCTTTAGCAGGCGCTATCAACAAACCAATCGCTACACCGGCGAGTAATGTCGTTAAAAATCTGTTCATAATATTTATTTTTGTATCAGGTTCAATTAGCGGGCCAGGTGGAATTTGCCTTGTCAGGTTTAAAGCAATTGTAGAATTTAATCCCCGTTAGCATAAATTCTCCCCGATGATGTAATGGTATGCTTTTTCAACTTAGATATAAAAACTACTCCCCATGAGATCTATCTGGACGGGTGCAATAGGCTTCGGCCTGGTAAATATTCCTATTAAATTATTCAGCGCTATTGAAGAAAGTAGTCTTGATTTAGATATGCTGGATAAAAAAGATCACGCTAATATCAAGTTCAAACGGGTAAACGAAAACACCGGTAAGGAAGTTCCCTGGGGTAATATCGTAAGAGCCTATAATCTGAATGGAAAATATGTTATTCTTTCTGAAAACGATTTTCAGGAAGCAATGCCTGAGAAAACTAAATCAATTGATATCAACTCGTTTGTTGATTTAAACGAAGTAGATCCAATGTTGTATGAAACCTCCTATTTTATTGAGCCGGAGAGTCAGGGCAAAAGAGCTTATGCTTTATTGAATGCATCGTTAAAAAAAGCTAATAAAGCCGGTCTGGGTTCTTTCGTGCTTCGGAATAAAGAACATCTTTGTCTGGTCAGACCATACGAAAACCTTTTGATATTGCACCGGTTGAGATTCGCGGAAGAATTAAGAGATCATAAAGAACTGGATGTACAAGCTTCTGCTCCCAAACCCGGTGAATTAAAAATGGCGTTGTCGCTCATCAAACAGTTGTCCGGCCCATTTGACATCAAAGACTATAAAGACACTTATAGCACAAAGCTTATGAAACTAATTAAAGCCAAAGCCGCCGGTAAAAAAATTGCCGTGCAACCATTAAAAGTAGTTCACTCCAAAAACAGGGACCTGATGGATCAGTTAAAAGAGAGCCTTGTGAGTTCTAAGAAAAAAGCATCTTAGTTATGTCAAAAAAAACGACTGTTCTGAATAATATACCTGATAAACGCAAGATATCTTCTGGAAAAATGACCATGCCCCAGGAAGCAGTAAAGTCAAAATTTCCGCAAACCCTGAAACCAATGCTGGCAGTACTGGTTAATAAACCATTTGACAATCCAGGCTGGCAGTATGAAGTGAAATGGGACGGATACCGGGCAGTCGCATTCCTGAATAAAAATAAAGTCGAACTAAAATCCAGAAACGATAAATCATTTAATGAAAAATTCTATCCTGTAACAAAAGCGCTGAATGAGCTTAAAATAAATGCAATCCTGGATGGCGAAGTCGTCGTGGTTGATAAAAATGGTATTTCTAATTTTGGTGCGTTGCAAAACTGGCGTAGTGAATCTGACGGGGAATTGTATTATTATGTGTTTGACTTGTTGTGGTTCGATAATTACAATTTTACATCTGTTCCTTTGGCTGAACGAAGAAATATTCTCGAAACTCTGATACCCAAAACCGGAATCATAAAACTCAGCGAGTCTTTTCATATTTCCGGCATAGAATTTTTTGAATCTGCAAAGAAAATCGGTCTGGAGGGTATCATGGCAAAAAAGTCAGACAGCCTGTACAGACCAGGTGAACGAACGGACGAATGGCTAAAAATTAAGGTAAACAAACGTCAGGAAATGGTTATCGGCGGCTTTACAAAAAACGAGGATACCAGTAAGGCTTTCAGCTCACTTTTGGTTGGAGTCTTTGAAAAAAAAGATTTTATATACAAGGGTAAAATTGGCACTGGTTTCAGTGATAAAGTGCAAAAAGACCTGCTCAGGCAGTTTAAACCACTCATCATAAAATCATCTCCGTTTAATGAAATACCCGATGTAAATAAACCTTCACGTTTCAGACCAGACCCACCGCACGCCAAAGCAACCTGGCTCAAACCTAAACTGGTGTGTGAAGTTAGTTTTGCAGAAATGACCAGGGATGGAGTTATGCGTCATCCTTCATTTGAAGGTATGAGGGAAGATAAAAATGCAAAAAGTATAATTATGGAAAAAACTATTCCGGCTGAAAAAGCGATCGCGAAAGCCAATAAGATCAATGGGAAAAAAATTATTTCACCTGTTGGGAAAACAGAAAGAAAAACTCTTTTAAATTTCAAAGAAGAAACGCAGGTAAAAAAAATAAATGGCCACGATTTGAAGTTTACAAACCTGAATAAATTGTACTGGCCAAAGGAAAAAATTACCAAACGGGATATGCTTAATTATTATTACCAGGTGGCGCCTTTTATTCTGCCCTACCTGAAAGACAGACCTCAGTCTATGAATCGCCATCCAAACGGAATAACCGGTAAGAGTTTTTATTTTAAAGATATCACGGGTAAAGCACCGTCCTGGCTGGAAACATTTTTATATCACAGTGAAGCCGACGACAGGGACCGGCATTACCTGGTAGCTAAGGACGAAGCAAGCCTTTTATATATGGCATCCCT
>DATHPV010000428.1:0-2861 GCA_035483495.1 Puia sp. | reverse complement strand
TTTTTGCCAATGACGGAGTTTATATCAAATCTTCATTCACACAAAACGATACTGCTCACAAAAAAATAAATATTCTATCGCCTGCATCAACATTTATGATTGATGAAATATTATCAAAAGTCAACCGTCCTGATTTCCCTTTGAATTGGGAAAGCACAGCTCATCTTCCGAAAACTGCATGGAAAACAGGAACTTCTTATGGCCGAAGAGACGCATGGAGTATAGGTTATAATAAACATTATACCGTCGGAGTTTGGGCAGGAAATTTTTCAGCATTGGGTATTCCAGAATTGAGCGGCGCGAATATTGCCACGCCCTTGCTTTTCAAAATTTTCAATACGATTGATTACGATAATAATGGGGATTGGTTTCATCAGCCAGGCACATGCGAATCAAGAATTGTATGTTCAGAAACGGGATTACCGCCCGGGCCCCACTGTACCAATTTAGTGAGCGACTATTTTATACCCCTGGTTTCTCCGGCATCCCAATGTAATAACTGGTCAGAGATTTTCGTCTCTCCCGATGAAAAGATTTCTTACTGCAGGGTTTGCATGCCGGAAAATGGTTATAAGAAAAAGATGTACAAGATAATTCCGCCGGAGATGGAAGAATACTATGACCTTCATAAAATAGCTTATGAAAAAATTCCGCCGCACAGTCCATTATGCGAAAAAGTGTTTCGCGAAGGTGCTCCGGCCATCGTTTCGCCAAAGAATGGAAGTGAATATTTAATTAGCAAAAAACATCCCGAACCGCTGCAGCTGACATGCAGAACCAGCAATGATGTGACCAAAGTATATTGGTACATCAATGATCAACTATTTAAAACCAGTCAGGCTGGAAGCAAACAGTTCTTTATACCTCAGGAGGGCCCTGTCAAAATATCCTGTTCGGATGACAAAGGGCGGAATCGAAACAGCTGGATTAAAGTAAGGTATGTTGATTGGTAGAGGGAAGCCGAAAGCTTAAAGACTTAAAAAAACATATTAAACCCTTAATGCTTAATAAGAACAAAATTTTCAATGGCCTCGACACACTGCGTGCACTGGCTATTACGATGGTTTTTCTATTCCACTACCGTTTTTTTCTGCATCCGGTCTGGATGGATAGTATTTTTGAGTTTGGCTGGGTTGGAGTAGACCTGTTTTTTGTACTGAGTGGATTTCTGATTTCAAATCAGTTGTTTGAAGAATTCCAAAACCGAAACAGGATAGATGTCTCTGTCTTTTATTTAAAAAGAATTTTTAGAATTCTTCCGCCCTATTTCTTCGTATTATGCCTCTACATATTTGTTCCTGCATTTCACGAAAGAGAAACGCTGCCTCCGCTCTGGAAGATGTTCACGTTCACACAAAATTTTAATCAGGATATAGCAGTTTATGGAACCTTCTCACACTCATGGTCCCTTTGCGTAGAGGAACAGTTTTATCTTTTACTACCTGTTATACTGATCATTTTGTTTTCTTTCGGAATCAAAACTAAATACGGGTGGCTTTTACCAGCCGTTTTCTTACTCACACTTCTATTACGCGCGATTACCTGGCAATTTTATCTGAAACCTATAGAGCAATCAGATAATTTTGGAATGGAATGGTACAAAAATATCTATTATCCCACCTACACCCGGCTGGACGGACTAATCACAGGTGTTGCAATAGCATCGCTCTACAGATTCAAAGAAAATTTATTTCAGCGATTAAAACATTTCGGTAACTGGTTTATTTTAGCCGGATTTGTAGTTTTCGGAATTTGTTATTTTGTAGCGGGGGATCAGCATTCTGGCAAGGCAACCATATTTTCGTTCAGCCTGATCGCTATCGCTTTTGGCTTTTTTGTTTTATCAGCGATTAGTCCTGGCAGTTGGCTTTTCAGATTTAAGTCTGCCGTAACGAAAAATCTCGCTGTACTTTCTTATTCTCTTTACCTCTCGCATAAAGGACTTATTCATATTACCCAGAGTATTTTCGGAAAGATGTTCGACGCAAACAGTAACTGGATGTTATTACTGTGTGTATTCATATGTATACTCGGGGCCCTGGCCATGCGTATTTTTATTGAAAAACCTGCGTTGAAGATCCGGAATAAAATACTTCCAATTATTTATCACCCAGCATAAGCCAGGCACGTATGTTCCGTTACCTGATCAGAATCCGTAGGTTTTGCAGACTTCGCCATTGGCAAAGATCTAATTATATAAAAAGAGCGGGTTATGTATAAAAACTTAAACTATTTTTAAGCTCAATCATTCTCTATAGTGTATTCTTTTCTTAGAAAAGAAATCAATCTGGTAGCATTTTCAAGTTGTGGCTTCAGCATACCATTGGCATAAGAACTTGTGATAAGCCTGAAGTCAAATGCCTTATTAAAAAGGATTCGCAGCTGGCCATCGCTAACACTTAGTTCCGGAAATGATTTGTTGGAGAATATTCCATCTTTTACGTAAGACGTATCTCCGTAAACAGACATGTCTGTAAATTCGTCCAGCCGGTAAAGGATTTCTTTAAAATATTCATTATAGTAATTAGTCTGACTAGAGAGGCTCTGAATATCTGTATCGTATTTTGACAAACTATCTGCCACATGATCTTTTTTAATGA
Source organism: Puia sp. (assembly GCA_035483495.1). GTDB lineage: Bacteria > Bacteroidota > Bacteroidia > Chitinophagales > Chitinophagaceae > Puia. The sequence continues at coordinate 261 of DATHPV010000428.1, read as the reverse complement.
GCCGGTAATCCCCGGTGCTTTTCAATTGTTGCAATGTTGCGTTGTTACTTGTGAAAGAGGCAGAACTGTAAAAGTTGCCAAAAGCAAGAACATAAAAATCTCTTCGGTTACTATTCTGTTTCAGATCGGCGTGCCTCAGTTGAAGAAAACTATCGATTCCCTGAACCTGTCTGTTATCAAGTTTGATAATGCGCTGAAGGTTTGCTGTATCGTCCTGCACGTTACGTATGAAGGCCCTGATATATTCCCTTTCTTTTGACC
>DATHPV010000427.1:0-4796 GCA_035483495.1 Puia sp. | reverse complement strand
GTTACGGTGGCGTGAAGATATTAATGTAATGCACTCCGTTACAGGTGCTTCCAAAGACAGTATTAATGGCGCAGTTTGGTCGGTCTGAAAGCGTAAAATGGATTATGGGTTATGAGTTATTATTATTGGTCCAATAAATCTCACAAAACCCATAACCCATAACCCATAACCCATAACCCATCAAAGTCCCAGCACCGTTTTCAGTTTCAGGTATCCTGCTTTACTAACCGGTACGCGCGCTCCTGATTTCAGAATGGCCAGATGACCGTCCTTTTCATAAGGATCAATTCTTGTAATCTCAGAAATGTTGATCATGAAAGAACGATGTGTTCTGACGAATTGATTTTTATTCAAAACCTGCTCAAAATGTCCCATCGTTTTATTTTTCAAAAGAGCACCTTCCCGTGTATGAATCTTTACATAATCATCCGCGGCTTCGAGATAGTGAATATCTTCCACTGGAATAATGCGAATTTTCCCGGAAAGTTTTACAACTACCCGTTGTTGTTCCGCAGGACTTGTTAAAGCGGATTCAAGCAGAGGGGCCAGTTGTTCCTTGACGGACACATTCTTTTCATTCTGTTTCCATTTCGAAATCGCTTTGTCAAAACGTTCCTGACTGAATGGTTTTAGCAGATAATCCACCGCATGACTTTCAAACGCTTTTATTGCATACTCGTCAAATGCTGTCGTAAATATTACTGCAGGCGGTTCATCGATCAGTTCAAGCATTTCAAATCCATTTATTTTTGGCATCTGAATGTCAAGAAATATTAAATCGGGTTGAAGTTGCTGGATAGATTTAACCCCTTCGAAGCCATCGTTGCATTCTGCAATTAATGTGAGATCTGAATGATTTTGCAGGTATTCCCTGATTATAGATCTTGCCAGTGGCTCATCGTCAATGATGATAACTTTCATGACTTGGAATATTAATAGTTGTCGTAAATACTCGGTCCGTTGCAGATGTTTCAACAAGGTCCGACCTCGCAAACAATAGATACAGCCTTCGTTTTACTGAATTCAATCCAAATCCTGTTCCGTGACGGGGATTTGCTGTTTCAGGATCAAATGGATTTTGTACGGTTACTTTTAAAGTACCATTGTCGGCAAGCACCGAAATATTTATAGTTACTGCTTCAGTGGTATCGTACAACCCGAATTTAATGGCATTTTCCACCACGGGTTGCAGAAGCATGGGGGGAATCAGCATTTGCAAACTATTCTCATCCTTATAAACAGAGGTTGACAGGCGATGCCCAAACCTGACCTTTTCAATATCCAGGTATAGCTCCAGCGATTCCAGTTCCTCTTCCATTTTAATCCATTGCTCTTCGTCTTTTCTCAAAGTAGTTCGAAGGAAATCAGATAGCTGGTGAATCATACTCCTGGCCTGCACAGGATTGGAACCAATTAGCGCGCTGATAGAATTCAGGCTGTTAAATAAAAAATGTGGCTGCAACTGTTGTCGAAGTTTAAATAGCTCGGCTTCCTTGCTCATTCTTTCCGCATCATTTTTTCGTTGCCTGTTTTCCTGTTCTTCTTCCTGCGTATACCAGAGCACAGAAATAATTGCCATACATCCGATAAGAAGGAATGAAACACCACCTCTAATCCAAAAGGAATTCGAAAGAAAGAGCAGGTAATCCGAACTCTCAGGCTTGTCGAAAATCATTTTCAAATAAAATTTACTCAGGGAAACGACCCCTGCGCTAAATAGAACGCTCAGGATAAGTATATATCCATAGCGGTCCCGGTAGGGAAGATAAAAACGAAGAATATTGATGATCAGACTTCCCGCTGCCATCAGTAATGCGTTGGTTATTATTCCATCTACTAAAGCTGTCTTAATCGGATAACCATAATACATTACCAGAATAACATGGAGCGTGGTCCAAATAATCCACCAGCCGAAAAAGCTGTTGCGAAATTTGCTGACGCTGAGTGGTGATCTGGTCAAATAATAAGATTAAATTATTTCCAGAAATGAGTGTTTGCTGTTTTGCAGAATATGCGATGCTTTTCTGTTTGTCAGTTCAATATATAATTCCGCATTATCGCTTTCCTGTATGCGCGAATAAAGCTCAGCACCGTCTAACAAACCACTGAGTTTGTAAAGCTCAGCCACATTGATAAATTTCCACTGTACAAGTTTCTGGTCTTCATTGTAGAATTTATCTTCTTCTTTTTCTCCAAGTGCTGTGGCCTTCTCAAAAGCTTCCTGTGGACTGTCTGCCTGGATCAATCTGAGTTGTTCATCAAATTGGGCTGTATGATTTCCCTGTCCGCAGATAATCCTGTAAACAATTTTTGTCAGATACCAGTTCATAGTTTTGATTTAATGGTTGAATGGATAATGTTTAATAATTTCTTATTTCAATACCTCCGAATACTGACGTGCCGTCAATTATGAGTACTTTCTGTGGGTCTGTATTTCCAATGTTCTGCCTTTTATCTTCTATATTTCCGAAAACTGAAGTGAGTTGACTCCTGACTTGCCAGTTAGCAGGAACAATGAGTTTAGTGCCTCCCATGATCTGTGTAATGTCTAGCGCTGCTGTGCCTTGAATATCTGCCTGACTAAGATTTATTTCGGCTCCCCCCATGAATATGGTAATATCTCCTCCCTTAAAATTCTTAGATAGGATGTTTTTATGAATACCACCCAATACCGTGGTCGCATCAATATAGTCTTCGGATGAGAATCCTTTTGAATCTGCCCCTGTATTTGTGCCGATATTCACACCCGGATTGGGCATATATCCTGAGTCGGAGCTTGTATCAGTGTAACCGGGATATCCCCGCCGCTGGCGCCTTCTTTGCCATCTTTCTCTGTCTCTCTGATTCCATTTTTCATGCCAGCCATGATCCATCCAATATGGTTTTTTAGGGCGGATCAGCATTACAAGGCCTACAACAATAATGGCGGCGGGCCAAATAAACCGATGAATATCCAATCCTGGAATTAATTGGTCCAGCAAAAAGAAAGTTCCAACAAGGATCATAATTAGCCATCCGGGACCTCGGAATTCATGTGCCAGTCCGCTGAATATCCCGATACCGATCAATAATATTTGCCAGCTGAATATCCAGTCCGGTATGCCGGCACCCATCTGACGGGCGAGCAGAAGACCTCCGACAACTACCAATAAGAGTGGCAGAAAAACCCGGCCTGAATGCCTGCGCCTGATTCTGTTATGTATGTCATCATTTATCCGGTTGTGTACATCCTCCTTTATGTCTTTCGCCATATCCTTTCCTAAATCATCGCCTGAATTGTCCATTGTCTTATATTTCATGTAAAGCTATGCCTGTATGACCTTTCATTCAACTGTATTTAGGCTATTCCGGCCAGAATGCCGGTGAACGGCGGTATTTATTCGGTAAGAATTACGTGTCAGACTAATTGAAAACGATCACCATCGAATAGTCCAAGATCACTGAGTTTTAAATGCGGAATTACCAGTAACGCCATAAAAGAAAGCGTCATAAAAGGGGATTGAAGACCGGACCCCATTTGTTTTGCTATCAGGTCCATCTCAGTATAAGTTTCTGCAACTAGGTAGCCATCGTCCCTGCTCATCAAACCGGCAACTGAAAGAGCCAGTTTTCTTTCCCCGGTTTGACTTATCAGACTGATGCCTCCTTTTTCCAGTATTATCGCGTTTACTGCTTTACTCAATGCTTCATCGCTAACGCCGACCGCTATGATATTGTGGCTATCGTGTGCAACAGAGGATGCCAAAGCTCCGGTTTTCAGTCCAAAATTTTTAATAAATGCTTTGGCAATGGGCGCTTTTTCATAACGATTTATAACAACGATTTTTAGTATATCGTGGGTAACATCAGATTTCCATTCGCCCTTCTCTGCCTTCAGTGGAAATTCATATTTACCCGTGATCAGCTGACCATCATAAGCTCCAATGATCGGATGGGGATAATTTGAATGGGTGGGGTTCGCTTTGAAAATAAAATCTTCCGGAGTGGTCAGCTCAACATTGAATTTATTTACAGCTTTTAAATTTTGTACGGAACTTAATTTGGATTTTCCATTTTCCGCAACCAATTGCCCCTTTAAATAAGTTTGAACGACATCAAAATTCTCAAGGTCTTTCAAAAGAATAAAATCGGCAGAATCACCTGTACGAAGTTGCCCTGCCTCCAGATCATAATGTAATACCGGGTTAATACATGCTGCTGAAAGTATTTTGAATACATCAATTTTTTTTGCAACAGCCCGGGCGCAAAGCTGGTTAATATGTCCTTTCACGAGACTGTCAGGATGTTTGTCATCACTACAAAACATCATATTTTCCCAATGATCATTGAGCAGATCAGCGAGTGCTTCAAAATTTCTTGCGGCGCTTCCTTCTCTTATAAGAATCTTCATTCCTAATTTCAATTTCTCCAACGCTTCTTCTGATGTGAAACACTCATGATCGGTACTGATTCCTGCATTCACATATTTGTACAAATCTCCGCCCCGTAAACCGGGAGCATGACCATCCACTGGTTTGTTATATTTTTTTGCTGAAGCTATTTTTTTCATCACTTCTTCCTCGTCATGAATTACACCCGGAAAATTCATCATTTCGCTCAGGTATTTTATCTCAGGTTTTGATAAAAGCTGATCGACCTCTCCCGATAACATGGAGGCACCAGCAGTTTCAAACTCTGTAGCAGGCACACAGCTGGGCGCACCAAAATAAAAATAAAACGGAGTTTGCCTGCCATTTTCAATCATATACTCAACACCTGAAATGCCAAGCACATTGGCGATTTCGTGAGGGTCGCTT
>DATHPV010000426.1:0-5046 GCA_035483495.1 Puia sp. | reverse complement strand
TTTTCCGCTGCAAACATCTTACGAAACTAACTCAAATCCGTTTTGTAAAGGTCAAAAAGTTCTGATACGATTTTCTACTTTTTCGCGCATGTGATTGAAAAACTTTCTCCTTTCTTTTTCTCCTACAAAACTCATTAGCGTTGACTTCCGCATGATATTCTGGAAATGCCAATAAGTATATTCTACAAACGCAGGGTCTTTTGTACTGATGACATTCAGAACAGTATGATTGAGATAAACCATTTTTGCATTGTTTAATACCACCATATTGCTGTTGTCTCCGAGAATAAATTCATTATAATAGAGCTTGTAGCTTGCACTGGAACTTGTTGGCTTTCCGCCAACTGCAAACTTACAGCCCGCCTCTGCCTGCTTTTCAATGTGATTTACCATGTCCAGCAAGCTTTTATATACACCAAGTGCATATTCCTCCGAAGGAAAAATTTGGCTTTGCCGGTAATAATCAATTTGTCTTAGTGTAGCATTTATGCTGTCATCATGCCATATTTCCACAGAAGGAAGCTTGTTATAAGCCTCTCCAATTTTTGTAGTGAATTTGAATACAGCTTCTCTCTGGGTATACAGATTCAATAATTCCTTTCCATCGACAGGGTATTGCAAAATGGACTTCATCCAGAAAAAAACTTTAAAAATCGTTAACTCATGAAAACCGAAACAATGAAAAATATACAGGTCCTTACCCAAATAATACAGCTCACGGTTTTCAAAAGAGTTAAAATAATTTAATTGGTTCAGAAGGTGTTCCATGTAATGTTCAATACCATGATTCGTATTGTTGGCTAGTGGCCCACTAAATAAAAACGAATCATTCTTTAAATGGAAAAGTTGATCCATCGAAATATGATACTTGGAACAAAGTACATTGATCTCTTCAAAAGAAAGAGGCTTTTCACCGCGAATCCTTCTGTACGCGCTGTCGTTACTGATATTTAAAAGTTCTGCGACTTCATCCACCATGGACAGGTGGTTTGCAAGGTTGGATTTAATGTGCTGAAAAAATACCTGCTGTACGCTCGGTTGATCCATTGATTCGTCGTTTAGTGGTTAAAATCAATTCCTGCAGCACTATATAATCGGGGTATAAATAAATATACCCAATTTTTTTATCCAAAAAAACAGCTATTGCGTAGATTTTATTTCCAGACTGATATTCTTGAGATTAAACAACTTTGCCAACGTAAGAATCGAAATTTTTATCCCCGAAGGAAACAGCAAGTTCAATATTTTCCTAAATAGCCATTCTCTTTTTCATGGCTTCATATAAAATGATTCCTGCTGCTACAGACACATTAAAGGAATCGAATTCGCCCGCCATAGGAATAGTAAATAGTTCGTCGGCGGCCTTATTCAGATAAGGTTGCAAACCCCTGTCCTCGCTACCCATCATGAAGCAGCAGGGTAGTTCCGACTGAAGATCATATAATTTTTTATCACTATTCATGGAACTGGCAAAAACCAGAATGCCATTCAAATGCAGGCTGTCCACGGCTTTCAGCAAACTGCTAACCCTGCATACATGGATTTTTTCTAATGCACCGGCAGAAGATTTTAGAGCTTCTTCATTTAGTGCGGCGATACCTTTATCGGGAATAATCATGGCCTGGGCACCGCAACAGACGGCACTACGCGCAATAGCCCCAATATTTCTGACGTCAGTGATTCCATCCAAAAGAATAAACAAAGGCGACTCACCTGCAGATACAACCAGGTCGATCACTGCCTGGAGATCCATGTAAGTGACCAAAGCAGCCAGCGCAACAACACCCTGATGATTAGCTCTCGTAAGTGACATCAACTTTTCTACCGGTACCTGTTGGATTGGGATACCGCGTTTTTCAGCAAGTTTTCGGATTTCACCTATGGATTCCCCGCTGACATTACGCTGAAATAAAATTTTATCAATAGCTCTGCCTGCCTGAATAGCTTCAATTAGTGGTTGCCTGCCGATTATAATTTCAGAAGATTTCAATCTCTATCTTTTAAGTTTGTTAGTTAAAATCATAATCTGGATTTGCTGTATCGCGGCTATTGATATGGCGTCTGTGATTTTTCCCGATTCGACCATTTCAACTACTTCATCGAAAGGTAATTTCTTAACCACGAGGTCCTCTGTTTCTTCAGGAGATGATTTTTCTTGTTCAAGACTTCGGGCCAGGTAAACCATCGAAAACTCGTCACTTACTGAATTGGACAAATGCATCGTCAGTATTTTTATCCATTCCTTTGCAATCAGCCCTGTTTCTTCAAGAAGTTCCCTTTTGGCCGCTTCTATTGGATCTTCATCCATACTCCCTCCGCCTTCAGGAATTTCCCAACTGTAAATATCAAGTGGAAAACGATATTGGCCCACCAACCAGGTATTCCAGTTTTCATCAATTGCAATTACACCAACCGCAATATTTTTGTAATGTACCTTCCCGTAAATTCCATTTCCGCCATTTGGGTTGATAACCTGAAACTCTGTAATCTGAACCCAGGGATTATCATAAATCTCTTTACTGCTTAATATCGTCCAGGGATTATCCTGATTATCCATGAGCCGAATTTAAGGGTTATGGATTATGGATGATGAATTATGAATAAAAAAACAAATTATTACATATCAATTATAAGTTGCCATCACCCATAATCCATCATCCATAACTTATAACCCACAAAAAAGGCCAGCACAATGGCTGACCTTACGAATTTCCCGGCGTTTTCTATTTTAGATTGAACGCCTGCTTTACTTTATTTACGTAGTCCAGTTTCTCCCAGGTAAAAAGTTCTACTTTCTTCTTAATTGTTTTTCCATCGGGTGAAACAAACGTCTTTACAACCGTTTTAGGTTTACGTCCCATATGCCCGTAAGCGGCAGTTTCACTATAAATCGGATTACGCAGTTTCAAACGTTTTTCAATAAAATAAGGACGCATATCGAATATCTCGCTCACGATTTTACCGATAGCCCCGTCTTTCATTTTAACTTTTGCAGTACCGAATGTATTTACATAGATAGACGTAGGCTGCGCAACTCCAATAGCATAAGATACCTGCACCAGCACTTCCGTGGCTACACCTGCAGCCACAAGATTTTTGGCAATATGCCGGGTTGCATATGCTGCACTCCGATCCACTTTGGAAGGATCCTTACCGCTGAAAGCTCCGCCTCCATGCGCTCCTTTTCCGCCATAGGTATCCACGATAATCTTACGACCAGTAAGACCCGTATCGCCATGTGGACCTCCAATTACAAATTTACCCGTAGGATTAATATGATATTTGATCCGCTTGTTAAAAAGATGATCATATTTTTTATACTTCGACTTTACCCGTGGAATCAGGATATTCTTAATATCCCTGCTGATTTTTGCAAGCATTTTTTCTTCCGTATCGAAATCGTCATGTTGTGTGGAAATCACGATCGCATCAATTCTGACCGGATTATTTTTATCGTCATATTCCAGTGTTACCTGGCTTTTTGCATCAGGGCGTAAATATTTTATTTCATCGTTTTCTCTTCTGAGAGCTGCAAGTTCAATCAGTAATTTATGAGCCAGGTCGAGCGCCAGCGGCATATAATCAGCCGTTTCATGGCTGGCATATCCGAACATCATGCCCTGATCTCCCGCCCCCTGATCCTCTTTCTTTCTTCTGTCCACTCCCTGGTTGATGTCTGCAGATTGTTCGTGAATTGCCGAAAAGATACCACACGAATTTGCCTCGAACATATATTCACTTTTCGTATAACCTATCTTACGTATTACTGAGCGGGCAATTTCCTGAACATCCAGATAGGCATTCGATTTAACTTCACCTGCAAGCACTACCTGCCCGGTTGTAACCAGGGTTTCGCAAGCTACTTTGGACTGGGGATCGAAAGCCAGGAAGTGATCAATCAATGCGTCAGAAATCTGGTCGGCCACTTTATCTGGATGGCCTTCAGAAACGCTTTCAGAAGTGAATAGATAAGGCATTTTTATTATTTAATTAGAACCATAAAAATAAAAAACCACTAACTACAAATTGTAATTAATGGATGGCGGTGCAAAGATAATAGTTGAAGCATTATCACTTATAAATCGCAGGAAAAAATTATTGTGACAGGTCAGTATAAAGCTGTAAATAATCACTTAGATCAGATTCGGTATTATAAGGAAGCACTTTTTTGCCTCTCACTTTACTGAATTCTTCAATTAACTTTTTATCAGTTTTCTCTGCTCCAAATGTAATGGCGTCTGCATATCCTGCACCGATTCTGAAAAGATCGGAATTACTGGCCTCGCTATATGGTTCCAGATCTTTGTCTTTGATGCTGGCATGTATGTTGGCGACTTTGATAAAGTTTGCGCCCAATTTTTCTTTGAAAGTGTTCTGCCCTATCGTGTACACTACTTTGCTGTGAGCAAATACAGGCTCCTTCTTGTAAACGGTTTTCAAATAAAAAGGAATCAACCCGGTCATCCAGCCGCTGCAATGAATAATATCGGGAGGCCATCCAAATTTTTTAACCGTTTCTAAAGCCCCCTTACAAAAGAATACGGTCCGCAATCCATTGTCGTCAAACCATTTTTCCTTCTCATCGTGGAAAATATATTTTCTTTTAAAAAGGTCCTCATTTTCCAGAAAATATACTTGAAGACGCGCATTGGGAAGGGAGGCAACCTTTATTTGTAAAGGGTAATCGTCGTTGTCAACTGAAACGTTGATACCTGAAAGACGAACTACTTCATGCAGCCGGTGTCTTCTTTCATTTATTACTCCAAACCTTGGCATTATACAGCGAACTTCAAAACCACCATCGTTGGATTTTATCGCTAACTTATTAACTGTTTCCGCAAATTCTGTAAGTTCCAGATAGGGAGACATTTCATTGGAGATAAATAAAATTCTTTTCTTTGCTACCATTAGGACTGGGAATTGATGATCAGAAGAATACCTGAAATTCAGTTTGCAAAGGTAAGGTTAATTAGCGAAAAAGGGGTTTGCGAGCCCTTTCTGACTGTTAAAACATTGAAAATGATCCTATTTAAAACGAAATCAGAG
>DATHPV010000425.1:0-10089 GCA_035483495.1 Puia sp. | reverse complement strand
TCTGGGGGCAAATGAACGATGGGAAAGCTGATAAGCCTCTTTATAGAAATCCTGCATATCAGCACACTACTAAATGGAGTCTTCAATCAGATACATCTGTTTATTTTCTGACAGTAAATACTACAGGGTCCACTTTTCATTATAATACACTGAACAACGATACAACTACTAATGTGCTGCCCGTTGAACCTTACTTCATGTACACCACAGGAACTTATTTCCATTTCCAGATTAACCCGGGACTCGCATATGTTCTTGAGCAATACATTTATTCTTCGTCTTATGACATAGGTGAATTCTGGAGTTCAGATTTTTCATCACCGGGTGCACCTGTAACTGATAATCAGAATAATCTTTATATATATAATGGCGGACCTTCTGCCAATTTGAAATTTGGCGCTGCAGGCTGTTCAGACACCCTTCGTACAATACAGGTTAAAGTAAATAATACTCTTTTTAAGGATACTACCCTGAACAATTTCGATGACATTGTCAGTAACGTTACAGTACCACTCTCGTCTTTAAATACCAGCTCTTCCAATTTTCAATTTATAAATAATTCACAGGCCATCACTTATTCGGACCGATTGGTTGTATCATTCTATGAACTTACATATCCCAGACAATTTAATTTTAACGGACAACCTAATTTTCCGTTTCAGTTACAGGCAAATGTCAGTGGATACTATTTAAAGATCACCAATTTTAATCAGGGCAGTTCTATTCCTGTTCTGTATGACCAAACAACAGGTCAGCGTTTCGTTGCAATTTCAAACGCCGGAACTTTGACCTTCGCACTTCCGGGATCTGCTTCGTCGAGAAACCTGGTACTGGTAAGTGAAGATCCTCTGAATGTTAACACTATTAATTCTTTGACAAAAAAGAATTTCATATCATACGCAGACCCATTAAATCAGGGCAATTATCTCATAATCACCAATCCGGTTCTTTATACCGGCACACACGGAAATAATCCCGTCGCGGATTATATGGGATATCGTTCTTCTACAGCAGGTGGTGCTTTTAACGTACAATCAATGGACATCACAGAGCTCACCGATCAGTTTGCGTTTGGAATTCAGAAACACCCGCTTGCAATAAAGAACTTCATAAACTATGCAAGAAATAATTATGGACAGAAACCAGCATATATATTCCTGATAGGTCGCGGAATGACTTATATGGAATACCGGCAGAATCAGGGGAACCCCGTTACCGAACAGCTCAATCTTGTGCCTACTTTCGGTTATCCGGCTTCTGATGTGATGCTTGCGTCGGGGACCGGATCGGGAAGTGTTAACCTGATTCCCATTGGCCGTTTAGGAGCGGTTAAAGGCTCCGAAGTGGAAGACTATCTTGAAAAAGTTGTAGCGTATGAACAGGTGCAACAAAGCGCTCCAAATACTTTTGCAGGAAGGGGCTGGCGTAAGAATATCATGCATGTTACCGGTGCCACAGATCCGTTCCTTGAAAGTGTTCTGTGTAATTATATGGTGTACTATCAGCAGATAATTTCTGATACCCTTTTTGGCGCAAATGTAATTCGGTTCTGCAGTTCAACAATTGACCAGAATAACCAGGCATCCAATGCCCAGATTCCCCAGTTATTTGATAATGGTTTGGGTATTCTTGATTATTTTGGACACTCCTCCTCTTCTACATTGGGTTTTAATCTGGATGATCCAAGTATATTCACTAATCAGTCAAAATATCCGGTCATGTACGTAAACGGATGTTATGCAGGAAACTATTACACATTTGATCCAGGTCGTCTGACGAATGGAAAAACATTATCTGAGAATTATGTCCTCATAAAAAATAAAGGTGCTATTGCGTACGTGGCGAGTTCTCATTTTGGTGTGGTAAATTATCTGAATCTGTTATTGAACTATATGTACACACTAATGGGAAATGGTGACTATGGTAAAAGCATCGGAACGCTTGAATCTGATGCGGGAAGAAATTTGGTAAGTCAGCTTCCAACGGATTTTATAGCCCGGTGTCAAACCGAAGAAATGAATATTCACGGTGATCCGTCTTTAACAATTAGTGATCAGAAATTAGCCGATTATGATGTTGAAGCTTCAGGTGTATTAATCACCCCGACATTTATTTCGGTTGCGGATCGCAGCTTTAATGTGGCGGCAACTTTTTATAATCTGGGAAAAGCTGTTTCCGATTCTATTACTATACTTATTACCAGAAGATATCCGAATGGCAGCACTATTACAATGCTGAAGAAAAGAATTCCGGGTATACGATTTTCTGATTCCCTGCAAATTCAGGTGCCTATAGTTGCAACTACCGATGAGGGCCAAAACTATATTACCGTAACTGTTAATTCTGATAATGATGTTCCTGAAATAACGACAGCCAACAATTCTGTAACGATTCCGATATTCATTTACCAGGATGAACTCACACCGATTTACCCTTATAACTACGCAATTATTACCACACCGGCTCAAAAACTATATGCATCAACAGCCAATCCGTTTGCTCCTATTACGCAATACATAATGGAAATAGACACAACAGAGGCATTCAATTCTCCACGGATGGTTTCAAAAAATATAACCTCTGTAGGAGGAGTGTTTGAATTTGATCCAGGTATAAGATATGCGGATAGCACAGTCTACTATTGGAGAACTTCCATTGTTCCGGCTCAAAATGCGGCTTATCATTGGAATGAATTTTCATTTATCTATATAGATTCCATAAAAAGTACCGTTGGTTTCAACCAGTCTCATTATTATCAACAACTGCAGTCTACAGGTAACGGAATGAATCTGTCATCAGACAGGAATTGGCATTTTGGTCAGCATACCGGAAATCTCTATGTCAGTCAGGCAGTGTATCCTACAAGTGGTACGAATGATGCAGACTTTTCAGTGCTCGTAAATGGAGGAGGTAATATCGCCAGTGCTTGTGTCGGTCAATCCCTGATATACAACATTTTCGACTCTGCAACTTTTTTACCGTGGCTAAATGTGGGCCCATCCGGAAACAATCTGTTTCGTTTTGGCAGCGGAAGTGCAAATTGCAAAGCCAGTACGCATTATAACTTTGAATTCTCTTATACTACTCCTGCGAGCCGAAAACTCATGATGGACATGATGGATTCGATTCCAATCGGGGATTATGTAGTTGTGAGAAGTATCGATTATAACAACAATCTTTCTTATGCTGCAACATGGGAAGCAGATACAGCATTGTATGGACACCAGAAATCGTTATATCATTACCTCCTTGCTGCGGGTTTTACATTAATTGATTCCATAAATCAGCCACGATGCTGGACTCTTGTTTATAAAAAAGGAAACAACGGATATACTCCTGTCTTTAAATATTCACAGGGAATTTTTGATAAAATTATTTTATCTACAGACGTACCCTTACCAAACCTTTCTGCAAACATGGTTTCACCTCTGTTTGGTCCTGCAAAGCAATGGAAACAGGTACATTGGAGAGGTCATAGCCTGGAATCGCCTTCCACCGACAGTTTGGGTGTACAGGTGCTCGGTGTGGATACTTCGGGCAATCAAAGTGTTTTATACAATCTCAATTCAGCAACTCAGGATTTCGATATTTCGTCAGTTAACGTTCAGCAATTTCCATTCATCCAATTAAAACTAACGACCACAGACTCTGTGCACGCGACTCCCTATCAATTAAACTATTGGAGACTCAACTATGTTCCTGTCCCCGAAGGAGCGATTGCACCTAACATATATCTTACTGGTAAGGATTCCGCTGAGCTGGGGGAAGTAATACAATTTGGGGTGGCATTCAAGAACGTCAGTCTGTCTTCGTTTGATAGTCTGAAGATTTCATTCAAGATCATCGACAAAAACAATGTTACACATATAATACCGTATCCAAATACAAAACCATTGATTTCGGGAGATACAGTAAGGATTGTTTATCAGATAGACAGCAAACTTTATCCGGGGCTGAATACGATAAATGTGGAAGTAAATCCGGGAAATGCACAACCCGAACAATACCATTTCAACAATTTTCTTTTTAAAAATTTCTATGTTAAAGTAGATATGCTTAATCCACTACTGGATGTGACTTTTGACAATGTGCATATTCTTAATGAGGATATCGTTTCGGCAAAACCACACATCCTTATAAAATTAAAAGACGAATCGCAATTTCTCCTTCTGAAAGATACTTCTGTTATTAAAGTCCAATTACGTTATCCGGACGGATCATTACATCCTTATTATTTCAACTCGGATACACTTAAGTTTACCCCGGCAACCAGCAGTGCCGATAATACTGCCAGTGTGGAATTCAACCCGGTTTTCACCACTCAGATCAATCCCCAGGGCGATGACTATACTTTAATTGTTACAGGAACTGACAATAGTGGAAATCCTTCGGGGTCCATTCCGTATCAGGTAACTTTTAAAATTATAACGAAAGCCATGATTTCAAATATGCTGAATTATCCAAATCCTTTTACCACTTCTACAGCTTTTGTATTTACCATAACAGGAAGCGATGTTCCGCAAAATATCAAAATCCAGATTCTCACCATTACCGGAAAGGTAGTTAGGGAAATTACAAAAGAAGAACTGGGACCTTTACACGTAGGTCAGAATATTACTGAATTCAAATGGGATGGAACTGATATGTATCATGCGCGTCTGGCAAATGGAGTTTATCTCTATCATGTAGTTACAAATCTCAATGGAAAATCTCTTGATAAGTATACTTCGCAAAGCGATAACACGGACCAATACTTCAATAAGGGCTATGGAAAAATGTATTTGATGAAATGACCTTAAAACAATCCGGCAATTCAGATTCAGGTTTATCTATAAGGAAACATCTTTTTCTTCTATTTCTATTTGTTGTCACTGCTTTTTTGATCTATGCGCCGGTTCTTCATCATTTTTTTGTATCTGACGATTTTAAGGTTTTATATAGAGTTACCGGAGAGAGGGTTATTTTTATTCATGGTTTCTTCAGGCCACTTTCAGATATTTCCATACTACTAACCTTCCTTGCAGGAGGTTTAAATCCTGTGTGGTTTAATTCTTTTAATATCCTGATTCATGGGATAAACAGCTTCTTCCTGTTTCTTCTCTCTAATCAAATAGGCCGCAATATTCTGGATAAGTCAAATGCATTTTATTTTGCAATACTATCGTCCGTCTTTTTTATTTGTTATCCTTTTCACAATGAAGCTGTGGTCTGGATGTTGGGAAGAGGATCGGGAATGGCGTGCATGTTTGCACTTTCCGGACTTCTTTGCTACTACGAAATAAAAAAAAATAATCTCAAAATAGCTGCATCCTGTTTATGTTATTTCGTTAGCATGTCTGCATTTGAATCAGCCATGATTTTTCCTCTGATATTATGGCTTTTACTTTTACTTGAAAAACAGCATTTCAAAATCATACGCAATTGGGCTTTCGCGTTGACATTTACATTTTGCCTTCATTTAATATGCAGATATTTATTATCAGGATCATTTTTCGGCTCTTACGGAAATGATTTTTTTCATACCAGTGTGAAAAAATATTTCCTGAATATAGCAAAAACCGGAGGCCGGTTAATTTTGCCGCCATCAAATAACACTGTTTTGCTGGAGTCGGTTTTTATTCTTTTGATTTTGTATGCGTCCTATTATATAATAAAACACATTCATCAGATCAGGCAAAACAAAATCTGGAGACCTATAGCAATCTTGTCTTTAATGCTTATTATTTCCTGCATAGTACCGTTAATCGCCGGAGTCAGCACCCGGACGTCCGAATCCGACAGGCTAATGTATTTTCCATCGGTTTTTGTATGTATGATTTGGGCGTTCCTGATTGTTTACAACGTAAGTCACAAGAACCTTCAACGTTTTTTGATTTTATCTACTATAACATACAATCTTTTTTTCCTGGAGTTAAATAATTTGAACTGGAGAAAAGCATCATCAGTTACTTCGTCGATAATTGAAAAAGTAAATGAAGAAATCCGTTCAGGAAATTCAGGCCGAGTATATTTCGTGAATATTCCGGATGAAATAGAGGGTGCCTATGTGTTTAGAATGGGATTTTCAGATGCAATGAAATTATATGGGTTTGATTTAAATCGTTTTGTCGATGTAAATTATTTGCCGCGTAGTGAAATGATTGGAATAAAACGTGAAATAACACAGAATGCAGATAAATCCGAAATCTCTTTACCGCCAGATATTTTATTAAAAAGAATCGCTTCAGGAAACTACCAAATCTTCGACCACGGGAAACTAAAATTTACAAGTGGCGCGAACGATAAGATATATTTTTGGAATACAGGTCAACTGGAACTTTTTCGACCTTCTTTCGAATAGGTACTATAATTACCCGAATCATTATCACGCATCATCCGTTCAACATATTTGCCGATAAGATCGAACTCAATGTTCACGATAGAACCTTCTCTGAGATCCCGAATATTTGTGTTTTCGAACGTATATGGAATAATGGCCACTGAAAATTCTGTATCCGTTACTTCAAAACAGGTAAGACTGATTCCATTAACAGACACAGACCCTTTTTCAATAATCAGGTTTTTATAGTTTTCCGGGTATTCAAAACGAAAAACCCAGCTGCCCGTCTGGTTTTGAAGAAATTTACATTTTGCGGTAGTGTCAACATGCCCCTGAACCATATG
This sequence comes from Puia sp., assembly GCA_035483495.1. Lineage (GTDB taxonomy): Bacteria > Bacteroidota > Bacteroidia > Chitinophagales > Chitinophagaceae > Puia. The sequence continues at coordinate 3,426 of DATHPV010000425.1, read as the reverse complement.
TCCATCGAGACGGCCGTTTAATTTGAGACATCGTTCCAAATTTACCCTGTCGCCTGGTTTCCAATGAGATAAACAGGTTTTTGACAGGGTTTCAGCAATGGCTGTCACCTGATAGAAACTTTCAGAAACAGATTCCACAGTCAAACAAACCCCGTCATGGGAAACACTCTGATCAATGCCCAACTCATGGGTTATTGACGATGCGATCTTAAAGGTTTTGTTTGATCCATAGGCCGAAACAGCAGAAATATTACCAATTGCTTCAATTATACCCGTAAACATGATGTAAAAATCGTGTTTTTCAATCTTCTTAGTACATTATTTTAAAAAAACTCCTTATCTTTGCAAACCGAAATTCATTTTAAAAAACAGTATTTTCATGTTGATTATTGATTCAAAAGATTGCGAAAACATTGACAAGGCTTTAAAGAAGTACAAAAAGAAATTTGAAAAAGCCAAGGTATTGATTCAATTACGCAGTCGCCAGTCATTCACAAAGCCTTCTATCAAAAGAAGAGGCGAAGTATTAAAAGCCGTGTACAAGCAACAACTTGCAACCGGTAAGTTTGACGCATAAAAATTATTCATACTACATAGAATTCATAAATGGCCCTTCGGAGAAATCTGAGGGGTTTTTTAGTTTTCACTATTAGCTTTTAAAATTTTAAATTTGATTCTATCAATTAAAATGTATTGGATAGCTTCTGCCAGCGCTTCATCGATTATTTGAAATTTGAGAAAAGATATTCCGCCCATACGGTCGTTGCTTATCGGGATGACCTGGAACAATTCTACACCTTCTTGAAGTCTACTTTTGGTGAAACACCTGTCGAATCTATATCGACCCCTTTCGTACGCTCCTGGCTTGCCAGTCTGAAGGAACAAAAAATCACTTCCAAATCGATCAACCGAAAAATTTCTTCCCTGAAATCCTTTTTCAAATACCTTTTACGTATCGGTCTTCTGGAGAAATCGCCCATGATTGGTATTATCAGTCCGAAAACAGGGAAAAGACTTCCGGTTTATATTGAAGAAAAGGATATGCAGTTGCTTAGCAACCATATAGAATTTCCAGACGACTGGGCCGGCAAAACAGACCGCCTGCTTATTTTGATGTTTTATAATACCGGGGTCAGACTTACGGAACTTATTACGCTTAAAAACGGTCAGGTGGACATAAATGCCTCCACGATACGGGTGCTTGGAAAAGGCAACAAGGAAAGACTGATCCCTCTGAGTTATTCGCTCATAAGCGAAATAAACCAGTACCAAATGGCCAAAAAGGAAGGAGGTCAGGAACCAACTGAAACCCTTTTTGTTAACGAAAAGGGCCGGCCACTGTATGCTAAATATGCTTATCTGGCTGTTAAAAAATGGCTTGCAAAAGTGACCACGGTCGACAAAAAAAGTCCCCACGTTCTCCGCCATAGTTTTGCAACGCATTTGATGAATCATGGGGCAGATCTGAGTTCAGTAAAAGAACTGCTGGGCCATTCCAGTCTGGCAGCCACGCAGTTATATACCCATAACAGTATTGAAAAACTTCGTGAAGTCCATAAAAAAAATCATCCCAGAGGATGAATTTTACGTTAAAATACAAGTAATTTATAGGTCGAAAAATTTGGAAAAACTCGTCTAAGGACTTAATTTCATTCCATTGGTTTACTCATAACAGATGAGTAAAAAAGTTCTTCAATTTATTGTTTCACTGTAAAAAAGTGTTGATATGACCGTAAATATTCAAACTGTCCGTTTCGAAGCCGATAATAAATTAGTTGAATATGTAAATAAAAAATTATTGCGACTGGATACCTTCCACGACAGAATCGTAAATGTGGAAGTCTACTTAAAACTTGATAATGTAGTTCACACTATAAAAGATAAAATAGCCGAAATAAAAGTCCATGTACCCCACCAGGATTATTTTGTGAAATGTTCCTCTAAATCATTTGAAGAATCCTTTGACAAAGCAATGGGATCGTTGATCAATCTGATTAAACGAAAAAAAGATAAACAAGCCGCCTGAAAAAAACTTCTCTTAGCAATTTTATGCTTGTGATTTCATCATGATCGAGGATTCTGTTGTGTTCCCCAGAAAAAACACTTCAAAATTTTTCCATTTAACAAAATCGCTTACCTTTGCCTTCCCAAAAAAACAGGGGGTAATTACGTCTGTTTTAGTTCTTTGCAGGAAGTTCCGTTTCAATGTAAGCAAGAAATCAAGCCTGAGTAGCTCAGTTGGTAGAGCAGCTGATTTGTAATCAGCAGGTCGCGGGTTCGATCCCCCTCTCAGGCTCACTGGCAAGAAAGGCGGATTGGAATATTGAAACGTGTTTTGAAGGCTGGCAGAAACCATTGGGGCAAGTAGTCAAGTGGCCAACGACAACAGACTGTAAATCTGTTCTCTCCGGAGTTCGGTGGTTCGAATCCATCCTTGCCCACCCACTGTGAAGTATAGGAGTATAGGAGTATAGGAGTATAAGAGTGCCAATCGAAAAAGTTCTTTGAGTTGAAATAGGGCTGTTGAGAATATGAAAGTGAAATTCTACTTCCATACTCCCATACTCCCATACTTTCATACTTGTATTATGCGGAAGTAGCTCAGTTGGTAGAGCGACAGCCTTCCAAGCTGTAGGTCGCGGGTTCGAACCTCGTCTTCCGCTCTTACCTGCCGGATCCCACGGTTGCGGGAGCAGGCAGGGCTTCATATCTGGGAGATCCAGGTATGGAGAAATTAGCAGCTATAGCGTTAATGCCGTTGTAGCTCAGTGGTAGAGCACTTCCTTGGTAAGGAAGAGGTCAAGAGTTCAATTCTCTTCAACGGCTCAAAGAACAGAGTGGTTGAACGGAAAAATGGAAAGCAGATTTAAGGAAAATAGAATCACAATTATTTAAAAACTCAACTAAAAACCAGATACCAATGTCAAAAGAGACCTTCAAGAGGGATAAGCCCCACGTTAATGTCGGAACCATTGGTCATATTGACCACGGTAAAACCACATTGACAGCTGCCATTACAACCATTTTATCTTCAAAAGGACTGGCAGAAGCAAAAAAATATGATGAAATCGATGCGGCTCCGGAAGAAAAAGAGCGTGGCATCACCATCAATACAGCACACGTCGAGTACCAGACGATTGCCCGTCACTATGCGCACGTGGACTGTCCGGGTCACGCCGATTATGTGAAGAACATGATCACCGGGGCAGCACAGATGGACGGAGCGATTTTGGTGGTTTCGGCAGCGGATGGTCCGATGCCCCAGACTCGGTAGCACATTTTGTTAGCGCGGCAGGTGGGAGTGCCGGCGATGGTGGTATTTTTGAACAAGGTTGACATGGTGGATGACAAGGAGCTTTTGGACCTTGTGGAGTTAGAGGTTCGGGAGCTTTTGTCCAAGTACAAGTTTCCTGGGGATGAGATTCC
>DATHPV010000424.1:0-3668 GCA_035483495.1 Puia sp. | reverse complement strand
TGATCGATTGCTATTGCTCTATCCAGGTCTTTAACGGCTGCCGTGTATGACTTTATTGATATTTCAGCTTTTGCTCTGTCAAATAACCTTTTAGGTCCCATCATGGACTCACAAGACGAAAGTATAAATAAGTAAAAGCAGACCATTATCTTAAATAGTGTCTTAAAACGATATATCATATAAATCAAAACTGATTCGCTAAATATATTAATATTCCACCCCAAAAACTATAAGGGCAAACCCTTAGAAGTTTAGCTGTCGACTGACTTCCTAATTTTCAAAATTGAAATCCTGGTTTTTCTCCGAGTTATAAGGAACTCCATTTGTAAGTCCCATCATTCTTTTGGGCTCTTTCTATCTGCTTTTCTATTTGCCTGTTTTAAGTCAAAGTAATAAATAAGGTGAAAATCGTGAAATGCATACCAACTTTTATCCGGTATCTTTTGCTCTTCACAAATGCGATTTATATATTTCTGACAACGAGAACGCCGACAACAGGAATTAAAAGCAAAAAGCTCATAACACCAAGACCCGGTACAAATGGACCACTGGGAGAAATCTTGTCTAACATCTCCACAATAGTTATTGAGACGACATAGAAGATAAGTGTGTGCAAATTAACAGTCATTTTGGTTAACTTGGTAGCATGCGAATAGTTAGCCGTTATACGCTATTTATCCTACTCTCCTGTTGCATTAAAACTGTTGGCACTTCTGAAAATAAAGAATTTCACCAGGATATTAGTTTTTCCAAAACAGACTCGCTAACCATCGACTCATTAGCAGATTTCTGTTATCATACCAGGAGCATGATTAACAGTTTCACACCCATGCAGGGGACCGCATTTTATTTAAACTACAAACACAAACTCTTTTTATTTTCAGCACTTCATAATTTTACAGGAATTGATCCGGAAACAAATAAACTAATTAAGGGTTTGACTGGCAAACCAAAAGACTTGTTGGTTCGGCAACTTTTTCAGGATCGTAGTGGAACCTGGATAAAATATTTCAATTCCGCCGTCCGGGATTCCCTGGCTTATTCAATCATTTTAGACACTTATCGGGTTTATCAAAAAAGTCCGGACGCGGGTAAGAATTACAAATTATATAGTAATAATAAAACGCTTTTTATAGAAGGGACGGGCAAGAAAGTATCGGGATATAGTTATGATGTCGGAGCATATGATATCAGTGATAGCATTCCAATACCTAGTTGTAGCATGATTCATAGTTATAAAAGAAAAAACTGACACCTGATTATTCCTAATTGATACCATGAAAATCATCACCTGGAACTGCAACATGGCTTTCAGAAACAAAGCCCAATATATTCTGGCTCTTTCGCCGGACATAATCGTAGTTCCCGAATGTGAACATCCTGACAAAATAATATTTCCTAAAAAATTCAGACAACCAACCGATAAACTCTGGTTTGGGAAAAATCAGCATAAGGGACTTGGCGTTTTTTCATTTTGTGATTTCCGGTTTAATGTGCTGGATATTCACAATGAAAATTTCAGGATGATCGTTCCAATAGCAGTCACGGGCGGACCATTTGATTTTAATCTATTCGCAATCTGGGCAAATAATCCTGCAGACCCTGACGGTCATTACGTAACCCAGACCTGGAAAGCCTTAAATCATTATGATTGTCTGCTGTCAGGCAAGCCGGCTATTCTGATCGGTGATTTTAACAGCAACACCATCTGGGACAAAAAACATCCTCGAGCCGATCACTCGGGTGTTGTGAAGTTTTTAGAAGCGAAGGATATTCACAGCACTTATCATAAACATCACCATCAAATACAGGGCAAAGAGAAACATCCAACCCAGTATATGTATCGTCATAAGGACAAGCCCTATCATTTGGATTACTGTTTCATGTCGTCCGTCTTTTGCAACAAACTTGTTTCTGTTGAAATTGGGAAATATAGAAAATGGGCAAAATACAGTGATCACACGCCGTTGATTGTGGAGTTCGGTTTTTGAGAGCTGTATTTGTATTTTTCTTTGCAGATATTACAGGCATAATCTCAGTTATCAAAAAGGATTCCTTAACTGCATACGAATGGAATTTAATTTTTGCGGGATTATTGTCTATTTTTGTTTTGTCATATATCATTTTCAATTTGAATCGAAAAATTAAATCCGAAATTAAAAAACTTGAATAATGATAGAACCACAAACAATTGTCCTGATTTGCTTATTGATCGCGTTGGGTATTGTGCTAAGCGTACCTATACAAGCAATCTATTCTGATGATGAAAAAGATTTGAAGGGAGATAAAAAGGACTAAGGATCTTTACTACTAATGGTAATTGACTTCTCAGAAATAACTTTTGGACTGCCTAAAAAGGTATGATTACTATAAGATCTCATCTGCCCGAGAAATGTTAGTCCCGGGAACAATTTTTGCCCCGTTATTAAATAACAGGCATATGAAAAATTATCCCGTCAATAAAGTAAACAGAATAATAGAACCCGGCCCGATCGTATTGGTGACCACTTTTCATCGCGGCAAGCCGAACATCATGACCATGGGTTTTCATATGATGGTCCAGCATGATCCTGCATTGATTGGAGCGGTTATTGGTCCCTGGGACTTCAGCCATAAAGCGATAAAAGCAACCCGTGAGTGTGTGATTGCTATCCCCGGATCCGACCTCGCGGTAAAAGTAGTGGACATCGGCAACTGCTCGGGTGAGGAGATCGATAAATTCAAAAAATTCAGGCTTACTCCAAAAGAAGCGCAACACGTAAAAGCACCGCTGATCGAACAGTGTATTGCCAATATTGAATGCAAGGTGGTCGACACGAGGCTGGTAAAGAAGTATAATCTTTTCATTCTTAAAGTGGTGAAAGTCTGGCTGAATACCGACCGGAAAGAACAACGCACGATGCACCACCAGGGCGACGGCAGTTTTAAAGTGGATGGGAAAACGATAGACTTGAGCAAGCGGATGGTGAAGTGGCGGGAATTGGCCGATTAGTAATAAATTCATGGTCCATATGAACCTGAAATTATTATACTATCGCAAACTTTTTCTGTCGGTTATAGCGCTGGGTTTATTTTTAAGAAGTTTTGCGCAGATCAGCAACACCACGATCACCAAATGGCAGTACGGAAAAAACGGCGCGGTATCGATTACTTACGACGATGCTTCCAGACACCAGTTCACGCGCGCGCTGCCAGTGATGGAGCGATTGAAAATGCCCGCTACTTTTTTTGTGATCACGGGTCCGATCACAGGCTCAACATACCAGGGTAAATTTGTGGGCAGGCCGGTGGAAGTCATCATCAAAGAATCAGCCACCATCCCAACAGATGAAAGCAATTTCCTGGAGCGATGTTCAGCAGCCGGATACCTCGGTTATATGGGTACCATCTCCTACCATACACATGCAGGTGGTTTGTATTCATCGGGAAAAAAACAACAGGCATATCATCTCATGGATAGTCTCTACACCAAAGTGCGCAACGGAGATTTTAAACCCGGCTATGAACCATGTCCGGAATATAAAGAAGCAGAAGGATCCAGCTGGGATGATTTCAGAAAAGACGCCGGTGAAGGTTATGAAATTGCGAGTCATTCCATCACACACGCCACCATGCCTGGTCTGGACGAAGCCAATATTAAATATGAACTCGGGAAGAGCAAGGAAGAA
>DATHPV010000423.1:0-7503 GCA_035483495.1 Puia sp. | reverse complement strand
TTCTTCCTTTCGCACCCATACCATCCAGGTTTGCTTTCTCAACCAGTAGTTTTTCGTCTGGTATCGGAATATGGCCCATGGCTTTGGCAACAGCTTGTCCGGATGGTAATTCCAGTTTGAGACCCCGTCGCAGATTGAGTTCAGCGAGTGAAGGCGGGGTTTCTCCCGTGATGGGTGGTGGAAGTTTAGCTAAAGGATTTACAAGTGATGGATCAATTTTATACGCGGGCTGGATACGTGCCTTGGAAAATGGATTCGGATTGTTACCAAAGTTGAAAAAGAGCCGCCAGTCTATTGCGAAACTATCATTGAATTCACCGAATGCCAGGAGATCTGGAAAAATCGGTAGCCTGGGATCCTCCCCTTTTGGTTTGTCCGCTCCTGTTTTTGCGTTCAGTCGATATTCTGGTCTTACCATTGAATGTCCAAAACGGTAAGCTGCAACAGAAAACTCTACCGGAATAAACGGATCGTTTTTAAAAATATAAAATTTGAGATCGGGTTTATTGTCTAGTATCGTTGTCTTTTTGGGAATATGCGGACAAATCGTGTTCAGCATATCTTTCCCAATTATCGTTGGAAGAAAATCATGTATAACTGTCCATTGATAATGAAACTGTACGGCCTGCCGGATGGAGTCAAAATCTGTTTTCAATCCTTTGGCTTTATGATAATTTACCATCCGGTTGTGGAATCTTAGGAATATACCCTGAAGCTGTGAAACGATTATATTTTCATCATTTCTTTTGTCGCCGATAAGAGCGAATCTGCGGCCAGTCTCCGCAGCGGTGCGAGGCAGGTCGCGTGTATCCGGATCATTATCGTTGCCAGTGAGTTTTTTTCCCAGCAACATTTTTATGGTTCCATCCTTTTGAAAATCGTAGAGATAGGGCTGATCATTGGGCCCGCGACCATACAAATTGTCGAGATCAAATCTGGGCGTCCTAAAATCCACAATGGCATCCGGATCACTTTTTTCCTGAGCGAGTGTGGAAGGATCGAATGTGAGATCGTGATCGATGAACTGACCAAAATACGTATATCCTGCGCTGATACCACTGTTCTCTTCATCATCTCCTGGTTTTTTTGTTTCCGGATCCGGTTTATCACTGTCTGCCGTCATTCCTCCCTGACCCTTGTCCACACGGGCCAGCAATTTCAAATCAGATTCAAGATGTATTGCGGGCCTCAGGTGACTGAACATTCTTCCAAAGCGACCTTCGAACGAGGGGCTGATCGGCACGTGACCTAATCCCCTTACGATGCCGTGTTTTCCAAAGGGCATATTCTCGTGTTTCATGAATTTATTTTTTAGGATGGTTTACAATTTTTGAAAAGAATTACAGGGCAACAGTATCGTGTGAATATGAACACGACAGCCACCTGCGTAAACACACAGCATTTTTTTCTCAGTGGAATAGTTAGCGATTGAACCAGGATTCGGCAGGGACGGAAAGAAAGAAGTATTAAAACGAGTGCTTTAAAAACCGGAGCCGAGATAAAGCTACAATTTTCCTGATTAAAAAATCAAGTTGATAAAAAATTATTGCTTCAAAAATTACTAAGTAAAAACACTTAGCACGAAATCTATCACTGAATATCTTAATTTTAATATTCAGCCCCCATTTACAGTGAAAAATACAACGACACCAAATTCCAGGTTTACCGACCGGATGCAGTGGGTGCTTCCCACCAAAGGCGCGAAGAAAAAAGATGTTTTCGCTTATAAAACCAGCAGAAGCTGGAAAGAGAAATCACATAAGTGGAAACCGTTGCACAATCCCCCTCTCAGTCCGCATGACTCCGCTATTTTTTTTCTGCATATCGCATCGGAAGTCGAACATGCTCTCATGGTGCAATACCTCTATGCAGCATTTTCTCTCGGAGGAAAACAGGTTCCCGAGGACAAAAAAGAATTGGTAAATGAATGGAGAGTAAAAATTCTGGGTATTGCACGCGAAGAAATGGGTCATCTGATTACGGTGCAAAATATTCTCCATGCCATTGGAGGTCCGCTAACTTTCCAGCGTGAGGATTTTCCATTCGATTCTCAGTTATATCCTTTTCATTTTGCATTGGAACCACTTACACTACAATCGCTTTCAAAATATGTAGTAGCAGAAATGCCTTCCGAAGAATTTCTTCGTAAACACCGCAAAGACCTGTTAAAAGAAATCCAGCCCATCAAAAGACTGGCAGCAAAAGGAAATAGAAGTGATAATATTAACCGGGTCGGAATGATCTACGAAAAAGTGCAGCAGCTGCTGGATGCTGTTGATCCTTCTGATTTTTTAGCGGACTCCCTCGGCTTTCAGTCACCACATAGTGCCTGGGGTACAAATGACACCAATATCGTGATCGAAACCGCTAACGATGTAAAAGCTGCCAAGGAAGCACTCGCCAAAGTTGCTGAACAGGGTGAAGGTGAAGAAATCAGCGAAAGTAAAACACACCGGCATCCTTCTCATTTTGAAAGGTTCATGGAAATTTACAGAGCGTTTCCCAAAACCGGTAAATGGAAACCCGCGAAAAATGTTCCCGTAAATCCTTCTACTAATGTTTCTGCCGACAAACCCGGGGTTTCTGATATTACGCATGAGGTTTCCCTGCTCTGGGCCCAGCTGTCGAACCAGCGATACCGGATGATTTTATTATATCTGAGTCATAGTTTACAAATGGATATCAGACCTGCCTCTTTCTACGGGCACCTCGTAAGCTGGTCATTTGGTGAAATGTACAATCTGCGGTCCATTTCAGACATACTAACGACCTTACCTCAGCGCAATAATGGACCGAAAGATCATTTTGCCGCTTCACCCTTCGAACTTCCTTATAACCTGAATCTTCCTTCGAGAGAAGTAAATAAATGGCGTGCACACCGGGACCAGATTCAGAACAGCCGCATCATCATCGACGAATTACTGGAATATAAAAACAAAGCACATGAAATTTATTTGCACGCACTAAGAAATTCCGATGAACAGGCACTCGTTATCATCAATTCTGTTATCAATGCATAAATGATTTTTCTTATGCCCGTAAAAGATATTATTGAAATCAGGATACTCCCGGCGCTGGCCATTTCAAGACTGGGTTCGTCTCCACTGCCGATGGATAACTTCGATTGGGAAATTCCAGACAGAGTCGGATACCGGAAAATTATTCCTGCCGAAACCTTTCATATTGATACGAATACCGGAAGGATTATTGACTTTAAAAAACCTGAGAAAGTTCAGTTTCGCGACAGCAGAAACCGGATACGTCCCATTGCCCCATTTCTGGAACTCTGGGGCCGCTTCTCAGTGAACGATCCATTGGTTCCTGTTACTATGCATCATTTGAAAAAACTGGGACTCAGGCTTTCTGACGTGCACTGGCGTGTTTTGGTGGGAAATAACAAAGCATTTCGCAGAACAAAAGATCCCAACGATAAAATTTTATCCGACACAGGCGGTTTCGAAGATTTCAAACGCAAAAGCCTGAAGGGAAAATGCAAGAACTTTCTTCCCGGCAAATCCATTCCATTTGGATTTGGTCAATTCATCAAACCCAATCTTCAATTTCCGGAAATACGTTTTCGGTTTACACCGGCAGGCGGTTTCGTATACGGGCCGCCATCTCCTCCCGGCTCTCCGATAAAAGAAGCAGTATATAATCCAAAACATAAATGGAAGGGTTACAGGGATCTCGATTCGGATCCGACTACTACGGCGCCCGCTCAGATATTTGCAAATGATCTTTCGGCACAAGTGAGAAGTCTTGGATACCTCGATGATGAATGCGACGGCCTCATCGAAGTCGAATTGCACTGCAAAAATAAAAAACTGAGAACCTTTGCGCGAGTTGTTGCAGGGCCGCCTGCATTCGCGCCAGACGGTGCGCCCGTAAGGACTGTGCACGATGATCTTGAACAGGCTCTCCTCGGTCATGCAATTACTGAAAAAATAAATCCGGATGATATCAGCAATATAATCCGGAGAGCGATGGAAACCGTGCGGCTCATCAACACATCCGTGATGAACGACAAAGCACAAGGTATGGGATGGATGGACAGAAGCAGCTACGGGAGAGCGGCTGAACCGATTATGAATCCAAATGTTGTGGACAATTTAGCTATTCTGGCAAGGCATGAATTGATTCTTCTTTCACTTGAGTCTGGTTCTCTTGCATGGTTTGCAAGAGTTGTGAGGCATTTTAATCAGGTGGGCGACTTATCGGATGAAGGGAGACGAAGAATGCCAGCATTGATGAGAGGAGCAGACGGAGGCCATCTGGCTCTTACAAGAAGAATGGTAAATAAAATTCTTCAGGCTGCCGACCTTTTTAATCAGCATAAACCCGTGCGCACAATCAAAAAAATTGTAAAATAATATTTCATCTAACTGTCATGAAAAAACATGAACCGATAGAACCGAAAAATCTGACCGCACAACTTGCATACAGGGGGCTGGGAAATCCACCTACCAGTCATCCATCTACGGCGGTTTCAAATTCCTATCCCGGACTGGAAATGGATTTCAGAAATGTATGGAAACATATCTTCAAAGGGATCGAATTGCTGGAATATACCAATCTCGTTATCGGTGTAGATAAAGACGCCGACGAAAAAATAAAAAGACTTACACCTGAAGGAAAAGGCCTGCATTACGAGCTGATCTCAGTAGATGGAATACATATGACGGCTCCGGTAACGGGTCCCTCCAGCCAGCACGGTCAGCAGATTAACTTTACTATATCTCTCGAGTGGTCGAATGCGCTTGCTGAAATATTACCGAAAGCCGGGCAGTTCGTTCGATGTCGTTTTCAGCATAATCAAAATCAAAAAGTAATTGTACTGGATCTTCAAGTGCAGCATTTTTTTGACGTAGATATGGATCGTAATGGAAAAGTAATTCGAAAGCGTGTTGTTATTTCGAAAGATCTGGTAAAGCCTGGTGATCTTACCCAAAGCCTCTGTTCTCCATGGCAAAATGACTATCGTGAATGCGGCTGTTTTTATTGGGCGGCAAGCAGGCCAGATTTTGTAAATGTGGAACCCGGGCTAAATGGCAAAAGTTCTGGTAACAACTGGATGGAAAAGAACAGGGAACCACAACCCAATTCTCAATATATCATTGACGATTTTAGCGACACCAGGCTTGTTTCCTATGATGAATTGTTTACCGGTTGGGAAAAAGAGCTTCGCTTCATTTTCGCAGGTAAAGATGAACCGCCTTTGAAAAAAAGCTCCCGCAAAAAGAAAAAATAATGTATCAGTCTCCTGATTTTCATTTATTCGAATCCAATGGGCAAAATCTGCTTGTGCCCGACGGATCAAGGATTTATGGAATTAGTGACGATATGGCTACGGAGTTGGAACAACTAGCCGAATCAAAGGATAATAAATTGCTGGAAAAATTTTTGGAAGATCACGGTTTTCATTCCTTTGGACAAATAAATGATGAAGCCCCCGTTGATCCGCCCCTCACTGCCATTTCACTGGCTATCGCACAAAAATGTAATCTCGGATGCACTTATTGCTACGCTCAGCAGGGTGATTTCGGAGTCAGGGCAAAAAATATGTCGGTGGAAACCGGTATTGCAGCGGTTGACATGATGTTCACGAACAATACCGGATCGAATAAAATGAATCTCGCTTTTCTCGGCGGAGAACCACTTGCGAACAGAGCTGCACTACAGATCATCACGACCTATGCAAGCGAAAAAGCAGTTCTGCTCGAAAAGGAAATTCATTTTTCGATTACAACAAACGGCACGCTTCTCAACAAAGAAGACGCTGAATTTTTTGAAGACTATAGATTTGCGGTAACAGTCAGCATCGACGGTATTGGTGAAGTGCATGATCGTCTACGCCCTATGAAAAATGGTAAAGGCAGTTATGATCGCCTCATCCAACAAGTAACGCCTTTGCTGGGAATTCAGAAAAATATGCAGGTCTCGGCAAGGGTTACTGTTACGCCGTCCAACCTTAACCTCAAAGAAACACTAAATGAATTAATAGCTCTTGGTTTTCATAGTGTAGGATTTTCACCCATGCTTAGCTCACCAAACGGGAAAGGAGAAATGAATAATGAATCTTTGGAAATCATGCTGGAAAATATGATAGACTGCGGCCGTGAATTTGAAAAGAACCTGATCGCCGGAAAGAGATATCCTTTTTCCAATATGACCAATGCGCTTCGTGAAATTCACCGGGGAACACACCGTCCTTACCCCTGTGGGGCGGGAGCAGGTTATCTGGGTGTGTCAGCTGATGGTGAACTTGCTGCCTGTCATCGTTTCGTGGAAGACGAAAAGGGAAAATTCGGAAATCTCATACAGGGCATTAATAGAGATATCCAACGGTCATGGTTAAACGAAAGGCATGTCCATCAACAAGAGCCCTGTAAATCTTGCTGGGCCAGGTATTTATGTGGCGGGGGCTGTCACCATGAAGTGATCCACCGCGGTCGCCCGGCCTGCGATTATATCAGGGGATGGTTACACTATACGCTACAGGCGTATACAAATTTGTTGAAATATCGCCCCGACTATTTCTCCTATCATAACCAGCCTTAAATAAAATCTTTGCCATTAAGTTCCTATGATATTGTTGTTGCTGGCGCCGGCCCTGCAGGTATATTCGCCGCTGTTAAACTACAGCGCCTCGGATTTCAGGTATTATTAATCGCGGGGGGTTGGTCTACATGTATTTCCGAATTACAATCCCTAAGCCCTGGCTTTTTTACATTGGCGGAAACCATAGGGTTGGATCCTGAAAGGATTTCTAAACTATTAACACCTGTTTTAAAATCGCAGCGTCTATGGTCGGGAATTACTGAAGAGCACGTATCCGGTGCCGGCTTTTTAACGGACCGGTTATATTTCGATCGAAAATTACTGCTGATGGCAGAAGAGTTTGGCATAAAAGTTTTAAAACCGGCAAAAATTATTAACAGTGTATTCCTCAATAATCTCTGGGAGCTGGAAATAAATCAGGAGGGTATATATAGAACCGTCAAAACAAAATTCCTGGTAGATGCTTCCGGCAAAAAGTCAATTATACGCGGAAAGAAAAATCGAGTAGGACCGCAAACCGTCGCAATCACGGCATCCTGGAAAAATACTTCTTATCCACACGCATCGACTTTCCTCGAATCAACTCCGGGTTGCTGGATCTGGGGTGGAAAATCTGATGACGAAATTTTTCATGCTACTGTATTTGCCGATCCCGGCGAGATTTCGGGAAGAAGCAAATTAATGGGATTGTATTCTCACGCACTTGGAAAATCAAAACTATTCAAAACCTGCCTTGAAAGATCGGTACTATCAAAAATAAAAGCAGTTGAAACGACTCCATATTACTATGAAAATCCTGTAGGATTAAACTTTATCAAAACCGGAGAATCGAATCTTGGCTTCGATCCCATATCTTCCCAGGGTGTACAAAACGCTATTTCCAATGCAATTCAGGCAGCGATTGTTGTAAATACATTATATAATTATCCCTCAAACGCAGAGGCC